>CAMWWW010000078.1 GCA_947178015.1 uncultured Clostridia bacterium | reverse complement strand
GGGTGACGGAGGACTATAGGCGATTCTCTGCGCGGACCTTTCTCGAAAATGATTAAAAGAATCGCCTTTACATAAACGTATACTTTATCTAAAACATATTCGTATTAAGTATATCCTAGCCTGTGCCAGTTTTTTTTGTTATACTGTTACCCAAGGAGGATGGCTATTATGCAAAAGTATAAATATGGTATGTTTTTTTTGCTCGCTTTGATTCTTGAGATTTCTTTGTTTAATTATAAGTTTTATCTGACGTTGTCAAATAAAGAATATATTCCGCGATATGAAACGGGCAGCGGGCTGATGCCTTTGGGGGATGGGCGTTTTCTGGTTTTAGAGCAGGGAGAGTACACCATTACCTTGCCGGATCTTGGGCGGGAAGTTCAGGCGCTTCGGCTGGATATCGGTTATAGCAGTGAGAGAAAGATTGCGCAGAAAAGTCCTGACAGAGAGAAGGATATTATAAAAAATTATGAGAACAAGAAACTCTATGTGAGCGTTGAGGCGCAGGATGAGGCAAATGCTCTTGGTTTTACACTGGGCAAGAGAGATATTGTACATGAGGTGCCTCAGACTACTTATATGGTGACGCATTTAAGTGGCAAGAGCGAATGGGTAAAGTATGATATCACTGCGAGTGTGGGAGAGATCATGACCATCTATGCAATTATGGTTAATCCGCGGATTCCATTTGATTTTTCTGTTTGGAGAGTGGTGGCTCTGGGAAGCGTTTTGTCGCTTTTGTATCTGCTGCGTCCGGGTTCGCGGGCGTATCAATTTGTTTGTCGAGATAGTATAGCGCAGGAGCTGGTAATATGGGCTTGTATTTTGACGGAAATACTTTTATTTTCTAGATTGGTGCTGCTAAATCCTTATTTTGTTTATCCTAGATGGGCTCATCATAACCAATATTATGAGCTTGCGGAGGCGTTTCATGAAGGACAGCTTTATCTAAAAAGGGAGCCGCCAGATTTTTTAAAGGAGATGGAGAATCCGTATGATACTGATTTGAGGAACCATCTGGCATCGGAGACGGAAGAGAGTGTGCGATGGGATTATGCCTATTACAATGGCCGTTATTATGTTTATTTTGGCGTGGTTCCTGAGCTTTTGTTTTATTATCCTTATTATGAGCTTGCGGGAAGTGTGGATGATAATGGGGAGTTTCAGGGAGGTATCCTCCCGCATATCACAGTTATTTTCTTGTGTGCGGCGGTGGAGGTGATAGCTGTGTATTTGCTGCTTCGGGAAATCATCCGTCTTTGGTACAGAAGGACGCCGTTTTTGTTGTATCTTTTTATGGCGGCGGTGTTTAGTATGGGGTGCGGGGTGCTTACCATATTATTGCATGCGGATTTTTATTCTGTGCCAATTCTTTGTGGAATGGCTTTTTCTTTGCTTGGACTTTTTTTCTGGTTGTCTGCAAAGCGCAGGGGAAAGGAGGATGGAAAGCTACCGGCGTGCAGGCTGCTTGTGGGATCTTTGTGTATGGCTCTGGTGGCGGGCTGCCGGCCTCAGATGGTTATTATGTCTTTTCTTGCTATTCCTTTGTTTTGGGATGATATTAAAGAAAAAAGGTTTTTGAGGTGCAGGCCTGCCTGTAGTTTTGTGATGCCGTATCTTGTTGTGGCTGCGGGGCTTATGTACTATAATTATGCGCGTTTTGGATCACCTTTTGATTTTGGAGCAAATTATAATTTGACGACGAATGATATGACGGCTAGGGGGATGGAGATTGGAAGGACTGGTCTGGGAGTGTTTGTTTATTTGTTTCAGCCGGTAAATCTGGAGGCGGTATTCCCGTTCCTGATACGCAGTAGCTTTTCCAGCACGTATCTTGGAAGGACGATATGGGAAAATACGTATGGCGGAGTATTTGCGGTGAATCTAATACTTTGGCCTTTGCTTTTGCTGCCATGGTTTATGAAATATTATAAAGAGAGCTGCTGCCGGAGAATTAGCCTGCTCTCCTTTGGCTTCGCGGTGATTGTGCTGATAGCGGATACACAGATGGCTGGGATTCTGCCGCGCTATTATAGTGACTTTACTTGGATGCTTTATCTGGCTGTATGTCCGCTGTTGTTTTCCCTTTATGCGTATTGTTTGGTTTGTGAGGAAAGACTTCCTATGCGTTTGTATCGATATTTTTTGATGCTGTCGTGTCTGGAAGGAATTGTCTTTCATGTGCTTCGCATCTATGCAGGAGGTACCAGCACGCTGATAATAGGAAATCCGGTTGAATTCTATAAAATGGCGCACAGAATAGCCTTTTGGAGATAATCATCTGGTCAATAGAAATTGCTTTTGAATCGGTGAAAATGAATGTTGACAGGGAAATTGTACGGTGCCAAACAAGGGAAATGCATGCTTAGAGAGGGAAGTGAAGCTTGTCGCAGAGGGAAAAGAAAATTATGATAAAAGTGTCATAAGCAAGACATAATAAAAGATATGAAGGAGGATATTTATTATGAAATCAAGAAGAGCTTTGGCACTGTTAATGGCAGCCTCTATAACAGGCAGTCTTTTGAGCGGATGCGGCGGCAATACTGGGAATAATTCAAATCCCACGACAGCGAAGCAAACGACTTCGGGAACACAGCAGGGGAGCACGACGGCACAGGGAGAGGATTCTATCTTTAATGAGCCGGGGACACTGCCTATTGTGAAGGAGCCGGTTACACTGACAATCTTTGCTCCGGCAAATGGAGAGTATAGCTATGTGGACAACACACAGACAAAGGAGCTGGAGGAGCTGACCGGCATCCATCTGGAGTGGCAGATTGCGGCGGCATCGGAGAATGTAAGAGATAAGATCAGCGTTATGTTTGCTTCAAAAAATATGACCGATATTATTCTGACCGGAGTTTCGGCATCCAGCCGGTATGATAAGGCGTCCGAGGCCATGTTTGGCTCTCAGGGTCTGGTGCTTCCGCTGAATGAATATTTGGATACCATATCCGTAGGGTACAAGTCTGCTTTTGAGGAGCTGGACGGACTGAGGGATTATATCACTACGCCGGACGGAAATATCTATTCCCTTCCCAATGTAGACGGTTCTCTGCATGTGCAGTATAATATGAAGATGTGGTTAAATACGACATGGCTGAATAATCTGGGGCTTTCTATGCCTACTACAACAGATGAGTTTTATAATGTTCTGAAGGCTTTTAAGGAGCAGGATGCAAATGGAAACGGCAATCCAAATGATGAGATTCCATTTTCTACCGTTACAAGCGGCGCTGGAACACAGATAGATGGTTTTCTTATGAATCCGTTCCAGCAGACCTCGGAGAACACAAAGCTATACATTGACGATGGAGTTGTCACATATGCGCCGGTTCAGGATAATTATAAAGAAGGATTAAAGTACTTAAATAAGCTTTGGGCAGAGGGGCTGATCAATCCAGAGTCCTTTACACAGGATAGGGTGAATCAGGTGAATGTCAATGAGGCGGGAGAGGATTGTGTGATCGGTGCATTTTTGGCACAGAGGCCGGGATATGCTTGTGATCTGACAACCATTCCAAATTCGAAAAAGTGGGAGCAGTATCAGCCGGTGGCGCCATTAAAGGGACCAGATGGGCAGGTGACGGCTTCTTGGAATCCATATGTTATGTATCAGACAGGAATGACTTTTATATCCAGCACCTGCTCCAATCCTGAAGCAGCGTTCCGCTTCCTTGATTATTTGGCAACAGAGGAAGGCTCTATGCGCTCTGCGGTAGGTATTGAGGGGGTTCACTGGACAGCCGCTGAGGCAGGAGAAACTGGTATGGACGGAAGTCCTGCTGTATATAAGCGCACAGGTGCAGATAATACGAATCAGACATGGGGACAGCTTGCCTGCTTGATCCGCAAGCCGGATATGATAGTGGGTGAGACGACCAATCCTAATCCATATGCAGAGGATGTAGCTCCATTGACAGGGCGCCAGATTGTTATGTACAGAGCCTCTCTGGATCATCAGAAGGTACAGCAACCGTTGGAAAGTGTAATGCCAGATCTGTATATGTCCGATGCAGACACAGCGGAGATGTCCCTGTTAAGTACGACAATTCAGGATACGCAGAAAGAAATGATGGTACAGTTTATTACAGGAGAGAAAGATATTGACAGCGAGTGGGAGTCCTATAAGGCAAGCCTTGAGAGCATTGGATTGAGCCGTTATCTGGAGATGCTTCAGAAGGCATACGATGCGTCATCGTTTGCAAAGTAGGCAGAGTACCAGTGCTCCGATAAGGAGTAGAGAGGAAGGTTCCTGATGGCTAAGATAGGAAATCATTCGGGGGCACCGGCAGCGAAAGCTGCCGGCTCCTTAAAAAAAAGGATTATGCGTCACTGGCAGCTCTATTTGATTATCCTGTTGCCGGTTATTTATCTTATTGTCTTTAAATATAAGCCGATCATAGGTTCTCAGATTGCGTTCCGCAATTATAATTTCAGAGATGGAATTTGGGGAAGCGCTTGGGTGGGCTTGAATCATTTTGTTACCTTTTTTAAATCGCCACAATTTTCCAGAGTGCTGATCAATACGCTGGGGCTTTCTATTTATAATATAGTGGTCGGCATTTTTCCTCCTATTATTCTTGCGCTTGCGCTGAGCTATGTGAGAAGCCGGATATGGGGAAAAACGGTGCAGATGGTGACATATATGCCATATTTTATCTCCACCGTGCTGGTGATTGGTATCTTGAATCAGATGTTTTCTTTAAGTGGTCCTGTCAACAATATCATCGAGGCGCTTGGCGGAGAGAGAGTCCATTTTATGGGAAAGCCAAAGCTATTTAAGACCATGTATGTATTTTCGGATGTATGGAAGATGACAGGATATAATGCGGTTATTTACATATCGGCGTTGGCGGCTGTGGATCAGCAGCTTCATGAGGCGGCGACGGTGGACGGCGCTTCTATCTGGCAGAGAATCCGTCATATCGATATTCCAAGTATTATGCCCACAGCGGTGATTTTGCTGATTATGGCCTGTGGAAAGGTGATGTCCCTTGGGTATGAGAAGGTTCTGTTGATGCAAAATGATCTGAATGTGCAGACCTCGGATATTATCTCTACCTATGTGTACCGCATCGGACTTCAGGGCATGCAGTACAGCTATTCGACGGCAATCGGACTGTTTCAGTCGGTGGTGTCCTTGATCCTGCTGGTGACGGTGAACGCGATCTCAAAGAAATTAAATGAGACCAGCTTGTGGTAGGAGGTGCATAATGAACGGAAAAAAGAAAACAATATCAAGAGAGAATCGAATTTTTTATATATGCAACAATATTCTTCTTCTGCTTGCATTTGTGATTGTTGCTGCGCCGCTTATCAATGTGCTGGTTTCCTCGGTTTCCTCGCCGTCTGCTTTGATCAGAGGGCAGGTGACATTTTGGCCGATTGGTTTTAATCTGGATGCATATAAGCAGATTTTCCAGTCAAGGCTGCTGCTGATAGGGTACAAGAATTCCATTGTCTATACTGTAGTGGGAACGATAATCAATATTGTTATGACGGTGCTTGCTGCCTATCCGCTTTCGGTCAAGGATTTTGTTGGACGCAAGGCATTGACAGGCTTATTTGTATTTACTATGATTTTTACAGCGCCTCTCATTCCTACTTATATCAATATCGAGCAGCTTGGGCTGGTAGATACGATCTGGGCGATGGTTCTTCCGGGAGCGATCTCCGTCTATAACCTGATTATCGCCAGAACTTTCTTTCAGAATACAATTCCAGATGAGATGCTGGAGGCGGCACGTCTGGACGGGGCGGATGATATTTGTATTATGACAAGGCTGGTGCTTCCGCTGTCAAAATCCATTCTTGCCGTGCTGGTGCTGTATTATGCAGTGGCTCATTGGAATACATATTTTGATGCCTATATCTATCTTTCCTCAGAGGAGAAATTTACACTTCAGGTTGTGCTGCGCAATATTATGAGCACAGCGGCGGCACTTCAGGAGATGGCGGATGCGACGGTAGATCAGAGCAACCGTGCAGCTATGATCGAGGTGCTGAAATATGCCGTTATTGTATTTGGAAGTCTGCCGGTTATCGCTCTGTATCCAGCGGTACAGAAGCATTTTGTAAAGGGAGTTATGATTGGGTCATTAAAAGGGTAAGCTTTTGCAGGGAGGAAATAGATAGTGGATGGAAAGAGGTTTTCACAAGCGTTTTAAGTTGAAGAAAGCATTTTCTATAATATTAGTTTCTTATATTGCAATGTTGATGGTTCCAGCAGCTCTTGCTGTCGGTTTTTCCATGACAGCTTATCGCCTCTCGGAGCGGAGAGGGGTTGATGAAATATCAAACAATATACAACAGGGCGAGCTGCTTTTGGAAGAGCGGCTGCAGGCGATGGATTCCAATGTTATGTATCTGGTCTATGATTACACATTAAGAAGAATGATTGAGATGGAGCCGCTGCAGCCGGGCAGCACGAATGTCTGGTTTGTGACAGAGTTTCACAAGCGTTTAAATGATATATTTGCAGATTCCAGCCTTCTCTATGCCTATGGTTTGTTCTTAAAAAATGAGTATGTTTTTTACGGCAATGGAGTGACACAGGGAAGAGAATTTTATTTTTCTCACGGCAGAAACTATACTACTATGGATTATGAGGAGTGGTATGAGAAGAGCTTTTTGACCAAAGAGCGCACCATATTGCCTCTTAGCAGTATTAAGATGGGCACAGAGTTTATCTCTGCGCTAACCTATAGCTATCCAATTATCAGCAGCCTAAAGGATACGAGCGAGGCGGATGCGGTAGTGCAGTTTCTGATACGGGAGGAGGATATAAGAAATTATTTTTTGCCTCTGCTGAATCGGGAAGGGTGTCAGGTACTGCTGTTAAACAAAAAAGGAGAGGAGCTGGCGAGATTATCCGATTCCGAATTAGAAGAAATTGTGTTTTTTGCAGACGAGCTTTCAGAATCAAGCGGGAGCGTGGATGCCCGAATAGGAGAAAAGCGAGCTCTGCTTGTGTATTCGCGCTCCGATGCGCAGGATTTGATTGTGGCTGCCATTATTCCTGAGGCGGTCGTGCTTGAGGATGGCAGGCGTCTTTGGTATACATCGCTCGCCATGATGGTGATCAGTGTTTTGTTTGAGCTTGCGCTTGGCATCTATTTTGCATGGAAGTACTCCGCACCAGTTAGAAATTTGATAAAGAATGTATATTTGCTTCTGGGACCAGATAACACGGTGATGCAGGAGACGCCCGGCGGGAAGAGCGAGTATGAGCATCTGGAATCTGGTATCAAGCAGATTTTGCAGACAAACCGCAGTATGCAGCTCACTTTGAAGGAAAAGCAGGATAAGGAGAAGCAGAATTTTTTAAGTTATCTGTTTTCGGGTGAGTTTCGTGAAAATGAGGATATTGTGCGGGAGGGTTCTCTGATCGGCATAAAATTTGGCGACCTATTGTACGGTGTCGCCTCTTTTGTGATGAAGGAGCCAAAGCGGGGCGCAGAATGTCTGCTTATTCAGGAATGGCAGAATGTGCTTGTGATTGATGGAGGAAAAGAATATCTGTCTGTGCTGTTTGGGTTTCATAATGCAAAGGAGGCGGAGAAGCTCTTGGAGCTGGTGGAAAACATGGCACAGAGACTTGGCGCTGACATAGGAGAAAGACAGAGGGCCGGTGTGGGCAGGCTGTATGAGGATGAGAGAGATATTCATTTCTCCTATAAACAGTCCATATACAGCGCTGCATTACAGACAAAGGAGGAGGTAACATTTTACAGTCATATATCACAGGATTTTCATTCTATGTATTATCCGGCAGAGCTGGAGAACAAGCTGGTAAATACAACAAAGCATGCGCAGCTTAAGCAGATAAGGGAGATTTTTGGCTGTATCCGAAAGGAAAATGTGGAGAAGCGCCGTCTGTCTGCTGCGATGGGCAGAATATTGATCTCAAACATCGTCGCTACTTTGATCCGTGTATATAATGATGTGATTCCACATGAGGAGCTGGATGAGCTGGTGAATGAAATTCTCAGATATTCGGAGCTCTCAGAGGCACTGCTTTTGCTAGAACAGCAATTTATCCATATCGGTGAAGCACAGGCTCGCTCAAGAGATGAGCAGGAAGAGGGTTACCAGAGAAGGCTTACAGAATATATGAGCCTAAATTACAGCAATCCTCAATTTGGCGTGGCGATGGCAGCGGAGGAATTCACTTTGTCGGAGAATTACTTCTCTCAGTTCTTTAAAGAAGTGATGGGAGAAACTTTCAGCACATATTTGGAGACATTAAGACTTAACAAGGCGAAAGAGCTGATAGAGGAAGGAAACTATCACTTGGAGCAGATTGCTGGGATGGTAGGATATCAGAATAGCGGAACATTTCGAAGGGCATTTAAGAGAGTGACGGGGATAGCACCGTCGTCTTGGAAGAGAAACGAGTAGGGGATATCCCCTACTCGTATGTTGTGTGAAAAGGAAGTTCTTGTTTATTATCACAGAGCCAAAAACCATTCTTTTCTCTTAGTTGTCTAGCTTTGTCAGTAAATAGATGATCCGATTCTTGTGTAATTTTTTTAATTGTTCTTCGTCATAGGATGGGTTAAGTAGGCGCTGTTTGATGACTTCACAATCACCTATTTCGCATCCTATCCGCTTTCTTTTTAAAAGTTGAGAAACGGCAAAAGTAGTACCACTTCCGCCAAATGGATCGAAAACCACATCTCCTTCGTTGGTTGTCATGGAAATAATTCTATGTAATAACTTAACACCAGTTTACAACTTTTTGATAAAGTATAGATTTATGTAAAAGAAATTATTAG
>CAMWWW010000077.1 GCA_947178015.1 uncultured Clostridia bacterium | reverse complement strand
TAGTGTCCGCTACGTTTTTCACTAAGCGAGAGCGGGGTGACGGAGGAAATAGCAGGGATGGCTATGCGGACCCCTCTCGAAAATGATAACTAAAATATTATTAAAAACCAAAGAAAAAAGGACATCCCCCTAAAGAGAACATCCTTCTTCCCATAGCTTTTATATGAAGCAATCGACTAAATATCGGGAAACGGAGAGCTTTCGCTCTAAGTACTTCTTTGTAAAAGAAAGTCTGATTGCATATTTTTCATATGTAATCTTTTTCCCCGTTTCCTGTTATACAATATATGCATTTTTCCCTGTTTTGTTACTGTATGTTATTGGCAAAATCAAAAACTGGTTTTTCATCTTTCCACACCAGCTTCATTCGCATGGCATGGCGATTTGGATCGCACAAGGGATCTCCTTTAATGGTCTCATAGGTTCTAGCATGATAGATACAGATGTCCTCTCCATCCTCTGACTGTGTAAAGGAATTATGTCCCGGTCCAAAGATTCCCTTGGATACGTCTGTGGCAAGCACGGGAAATCGCTCTTTTTTCCAAGAGGCTGGATCGAGCAGATCGTTTTTCTCATTTGTGCTCAACATTCCCACGGCATAGCATGCCCCGGTCGCGCTGGCAGAATAAGTAAGAAACAGTTTTCCATTATGTTTTAAGACCGCCGGACCTTCATTGACCCAGAAGCCAACTCTCTCCCAGTCATAGTCTGGTGTTGTGAGCAACACTTGTATGGTTTTCAACTTTGTTGGACTTTCCATCTCCGCAATATATAGATTCGAGATTCCTGTTCCTACTCCTGTCTTTTCTGCCCATACGAAATAGTATTTCCCCATGGATTCAAAAATAGTCGCATCCAGCGAAAAGCTTTGAAAGGAAAATTCATCCTTATCTGCACTTTGCATAGGCCCAAGCTCAATATAGGGATCTGTCATGGGATTCTGCCCCTCGCATTTCAGTACATAGGGCCGTATCGCCCAGATATTCTCCGCTGACCCCGCAGCAAAGTATAGATACCATTCTCCATCCAGATAATGGAGCTCTGGTGCCCAGATATGTGCTCCCATCGCTCCTGTTGTATGCCTGCTCCAAATTGTTTTTTCTTCTGCCAAGGCTAAGCCTGCAAGGGATTTGGCATGTCTTAGAATAATTCTGTCATATTCCGGCACCGTCGCAGTAAAATAATAGCTTCCGTCTGTATGATAATACACATAAGGATCGGCCCTCTGTATAATCCAAGGAGTATTATATTCACTCCGCTTGCCGTTTATACCATCCATCATCTATGCTAGTTCAACCTCCAAAGATAGGACAGAACATGCTGGTATGGTAAATGTAATTCCACTCTCTGTCACTTTTGTATCGTGGAATTCTTTGCTGTGCACACGCGCAGGATTATCAAATGTATTATGTGCTCCCATTTCGTCTGTCAAGATCGTACCTGTCACATTCTTCGCTTTTGCCTCCGTCAGCACAGTATCCACTTTATAGCTGTCTGTCAAAGATAGATTGGTTATCGTTATATGTATCTTGCCGTCTGCACCGATAGAAACGGATTCATTTAGATTTGGCACCATGTATTCTTTCTCAAGACCAATTTGTTCTGTGGTGATCGTGCTTTCCACAAGCTCAGCATCTTGATGTTCTTTATACATGCAGAATACATAATAGGTTGGTGTCAGCAGCATTTTCTCGCCTTCTGTCAAAATCACTGCCTGAAGTACATTGACAAGCTGTGCAATATTTGCCATGCGCACTCTATCACAGTGTTTGTTGAATATATTTAAGTTAATGCCTGCTACCAGCGCGTCGCGCATGGTATTCTGCTGATATAAAAATCCCGGATTGGTTCCTTCCTCCACATTATACCAAGTTCCCCACTCATCCACCAAAAGTCCAATGCGCTTTTCTGGATCGTACTGGCTCATAATACGGTCATTGTTTGTCACAAGTTCGTCCATAAACAGGGTCTTGCTCAAGGTCTGATACCAATCCTTCTCGTTAAAGCCCGTGGCATTTCCTTTATTTGACCAATTTCCAGTAGGGACTGTATAATAATGCAGAGACATGCCATCCATAAAAGGATGGGCAATCTTCATCACCTGCTCGGTCCAATTATAATCCGCCGCATTGGCGCCGCAGGCAATTTTATAAAGACGATTCTCTCCATAATTTCTGCAATATGTACTGTATCTGCGATACTCATCCGCATAGTATTCTGGGCGCATATTTCCGCCGCAGCCCCAGTTTTCATTTCCAACGCCAAGGAATTTTACCTTCCATGGCTCCTTCCTTCCATTTTTCTCCCGAAGTGCCGCCATCGGTGACAAGCCGTCAAAGGTCATATATTCCACCCATTCGGACATCTCCTGCACTGTGCCGCTTCCCAGATTTGCATTGATATATGGCTCACATCCTAACTGACTGCAAAGCTCCATAAATTCATGCGTGCCAAAGCTATTGTCCTCCACAACGCCTCCCCAGTGCGTGTTGATCATTTTCTTCCTGTCTTCTTTTGGCCCGATTCCATCCTTCCAGTGATATTCATCTGCAAAACATCCGCCCGGCCAGCGGAGCACTGGGATCTTCATCTCTTTCAACGCTTCTACTACATCTGTTCTCATGCCGTTCTTATTGGGAATAGCGGAATCCTCTCCTACGTAAATTCCCTCATAAATGCATCTTCCTAGATGCTCTGAAAAATGCCCATAGATTTCTTTGTTGATTTTCCCCTTCTTTATATTGGGGTTAATATACAGCTTTGTCATGGTATACCTCCATCCTATTTAACCTCTTGTAGCAAGAAGCCTCCACTTCTCTAGCAGTGGGAGTGCGTTACTCCCACAGATTATAACACAAATGAAATAGAATTCATAGTACTCAAAATTGACATTTTAGGAGGCTTCAACCGATCACTGTCCCTGCTTTGCCTTCCAATGCCGCTCTTGCGTCCTTTAAATCCGCAATCACAGCTCTTCTTCCCGGCGCCGCAGATACAAATTCTATGGATGCCTCTATCTTCGGCAGCATGGTATCGTTTCCAAAGTGACCTTCCTCGATATATTGCTTAGCCTCCTTCACGGTTATAGCATCCAGCGCTGTCTGATTTTCTTTGCCAAAATTCAGATATACCTTATCAATCTCTGTCAGTATCAACAATGTATCGTAGTCAAGAAGATGCGCCATCTTCGCCGCTGCCATATCCTTTTCTATAATGGCGCTTGCACCGCGCAGCCTTGTTCCCTGTGCAAGTACCGGGACGCCGCCTCCGCCGCAGGCGATCACAATCTGTCCCGAATCGGCAAGCACGCGAATGGCATCGATCTCGTAAATATCTACCGGCTTTGGCGAAGCCACAATTCTCCGATAGCCTTTTTCTTCACAGATCACTGGATTTCCCTTTGCTTCCTCTGCCTCTGCCTCCTCCTTGGTCATATAGCGACCAATTACTTTGGAAGGCTGTCCAAATGCTTTGTCAAAAGGGTCCACGCTGACTTGTGTGATTATGGTCGCCACGGTCTTAAAGATACCGCGGTTTAACAGCTCCGTGCGTATCTGATTTTGCAGGTCATACCCGATATATCCCTGACTCAGTGCTCCGCAGACGGCGAGAGGTGCTGTTGTATATTCTGGTTCTAAGCGGCTCAGCTCGCTCATCGCGGCGCGGATCATGCCAACCTGTGAGGCATTGCTGTGTGTCACCACAATCTGATAACGTTCCTCCACCAGATCTGCAATGTATTTTGCCGTATTGACAACGGCTGCTTTTTGCTCCGGGAGCGTTTTTCCGATCGCATTTCGTCCCAGAGCTACTACTACCTTCTCCTTCTTCACTTGTTCCCCTCCTATAATGTTGCAATATCGATCGGCGTCAGTGTCCGCTGCTTTGCATTTTCCAGACTGGTCAGCAGTGCATTGGCCGTATCCAGCGCCGTCAGACAATTTACTCCGGTCTCTATGGCATAGCGGCGAATTAAAAAGCCATCCTTGCTTCGCTCATATCCCTGCGAAGGAATATCAATCACCAGATCGATCTCATGGCTGTAAATCAAATCCATTAGATTGGGCGCCTCCTGCTCTAACTTGTTGATCTTCAATGCATGAACGCCATTTTCCTGAAGATAGGCGGCTGTCCCCCGCGTTGCATAGATGGTGTAGCCAAGCGCTTCAAACCGCCTGCCAACACCTACCGCCTCCTCCTTCGACTCATCATTTACGGTTATAATCATTTTTTTATGTCTGGGAAGATTAACACCTGCGCCCAAAAATGCCTTGTAGAGTGCTTCATTAAAAGTTTTTGCAAGCCCAAGACACTCTCCCGTGGATTTCATCTCCGGTCCCAAGCTAATGTCGGCTCCCCTCAGTTTTTCAAAAGAAAACACTGGCATCTTAATGGCGATATACGCGGATGCCTTATAAAGTCCCGGCGTATAGCCAAGCTCTTTGATTGTACTTCCTGTAATCACTCTTGCGGCAAGCTTTACGATGGGTACTCCCGTCACCTTGCTGATATAAGGAACAGTGCGGCTAGATCTGGGATTTACCTCGATGACATATACCTCATCGCCGCACACAATAAATTGGATGTTAATCAGCCCTCTTACGTGCAGTGCGCGGGCAAGGCGTTCTGTGTAAAGCTCAATGGTTTCCACTGCCTTGGCACTGATGCTCTGTGCCGGGTAGACGGAGATGCTGTCGCCGGAATGAATCCCTGCCCTCTCAATATGCTCCATAATACCCGGTATCAGAATATCCTCGCCGTCGCACACGGCATCCACCTCAATCTCCTTGCCCACCAGATATTTGTCAACCAGAATGGGGTGTTCTTGTGCTATCTGATTGATAATACCTATAAATTCCCGAATATCTTCCTCACTGATGGCGATTCTCATACCCTGCCCGCCCAGTACATAAGAAGGTCTTACCAGTACAGGATAGCCCAGATCATTCGCCGCCTTAATCGCTTCCTCGCAGGTAAATACGGTGTGTCCTGCTGGCCTTTTAATCTGGCACTTCTCCAAAATCTGGTCGAACCGTTCCCGATCCTCCGCAGCATCCACATCCTCCGCGGCAGTTCCAAGGATAGGAACCCCCATCTTTAACAAAGCTTCTGTCAGCTTGATTGCCGTTTGCCCGCCAAATTGGACCACCGCCCCGTCCGGTTTCTCCACCTCGACAATATTTTCCACATCCTCCGGCGTCAGAGGCTCAAAGTACAGCTTATCGGCTATATCAAAATCCGTGCTCACTGTCTCAGGATTGTTGTTGATAATGATTGTCTCATAGCCAGCTTCTTTAAAAGCCCATGTACAATGCACAGAACAATAGTCAAACTCAATTCCCTGCCCGATACGGATAGGACCAGAGCCAAGCACCAATACCTTCTTTTTGTCTCTGCGCGGCTCTGTCTCCGTCTCACTGCCAAAACAGGAATAATAGTATGGTGTCTCAGCGGCAAATTCCGCCGCGCAGGTGTCCACTATTTTAAAGGCGGCTGTAATATTCCACTCTTTTCTTAAATTCTTGATTTCTCTTTCGGTTTTCCCCACAAGCTCCCCGATTACTTTATCTGGGAATTCCAGACGCTTTGCTTCCATCAAAAGTTCCCTCGTCAGAGGTTGCTTTTGCAATGTCTCCTCCATACTTACCAGAACAGCAAGCTTGTCAATAAACCAAATATCAATTTTTGTTATCTCATGAATGGTCTCGTAGGGAACCTTTCTGCGCAATGCCTCCGCAATCACAAAAATCCGCCTGTCGTCCACACGGTGCAGCGCCTCCATAAGCGCTTCTTCTGTCAACTTTGAAAAATTGTAGGACATCAGACTGTCCACATGCTGCTCCAGCGAGCGGATCGCCTTCATCAGCCCACCCTCAAAGTTTGTGCAGATGCTCATCACCTCTCCGGTCGCCTTCATCTGCGTGGTCAGCGTTCTTTTTGCACTGATAAATTTATCAAAAGGCAGCCTTGGAATCTTGACTACACAATAATCCAACGCCGGTTCAAAGCTCGCGTAGGTCTTTTTCGTGATCGCATTTTTAATCTCATCCAGCGTGTAACCAAGCGCAATCTTTGCCGCAACCTTTGCGATGGGGTATCCCGTTGCCTTGGAAGCCAGCGCGGAGGAGCGGCTGACACGGGGATTTACCTCGATAACGCAATACTCAAAGCTCTCTGGGTGAAGCGCAAACTGTACATTACACCCTCCGGTAATTTGAAGCTCATGGATAATATTCAATGCGGAGGTACGAAGCATCTGGTACTCCTTATCCCCCAGCGTCTGAGAGGGGGCGACCACAATGCTGTCCCCTGTGTGGACACCGACCGGATCAAGATTTTCCATATTGCAGACAGTAATGCAATTCCCTGCGCTGTCGCGCATAACCTCGTATTCAATCTCCTTCCAGCCCGCGATACAGCGCTCCACAAGCACCTGCCCCACGCGGCTTAGACGCAGCCCGTTGGCGAGAATCTCAATCAGCTCCTCCTCGTCCGCCGCGATGCCGCCGCCGCTTCCACCAAGCGTGTACGCTGGTCTCAATACGATCGGATACCCGATGGACTTTGCAAATGCCACGCCATCTTCTACATTTTCCACTACCTTGGAGGCGGCGATAGGTTCTTTTATCTTTTCCATGGTAAGCTTAAATTCCAGACGATCCTCCGCCTTCTTGATCGTTTCTGGCGTGGTGCCGATAAGCTTTACATGATGCTCCTTTAAAAACCCACACTCATCCAGCTCCATAGCAAGATTCAGCCCTGCCTGCCCACCCAAAGTGGGAAGGATACTGTCTGGTTTTTCCTTTATAATAATCTTTTCCAATACGGGAACGGTCAAAGGCTCGATATAGACCATATCCGCGATGTCCTTATCGGTCATAATCGTCGCTGGATTCGAGTTTACCAGCACTACTGTAATACCCTCCTCCTTTAAGGAACGGCACGCCTGTGTGCCGGCATAGTCAAATTCTGCTGCCTGTCCAATCACAATCGGACCAGAGCCAATTACCAATACCTTTCTGATATTTGAATTTCTAGGCATGTGCCACCTCCATCATCTTTATAAACCGATCAAACAAAAAGCCGGAATCCTGCGGTCCCGGACATGCCTCCGGGTGAAACTGAACGGTAAAGATATTCTTTCCCAGATAATGAAGCCCTTCATTTGTGCCGTCATTGACATTGATAAAGCTCTGTTCTGCCACATTGCTGTCAAGGTTTTCCACGTCTACCACATAACCATGATTCTGGGAGGAAATATATACTCTGCCTGTCTCCAGATCCTTAACCGGATGATTGCCTCCTCTGTGCCCATATTTCATCTTATACGTATCCGCACCTGCTGCCAGAGCCATCAACTGATGTCCAAGACAGATTGCAAAAATGGGGACAGAAGAACGATACAGCTTTTTAATCTCTTCTATTATAGTTACACATTCCTTGGGATCTCCGGGTCCGTTGGACAACATTATGCCGTCCGGCTCTGATGCGAGAATCTCTTCTGCCGTCGTAAAAGCGGGATAGATCGTCACCTTACATCCCCGCTTATGTAAGGAACGGGCGATATTATCCTTTGCCCCCAGATCTAAGAGAGCCACATGAAAACCCGTATTATCAAGAACCTTCTTCTCTTTGCAGGAAACCTTGTCTACCACTTTCTCGCAGCGATATGCACGGATGCGATCCACCACCTCCACAGCAGCGCACTCCTTGGTGGTGATCATGCCGTTCATGGTGCCTTTCTCGCGCAGCAGTTTTGTGAGCGCTCTTGTGTCAATCCCACAGATTCCCGGAATATCATGTTTTACAAGAAATTCTTGGATGGAAGCCTCACTTCTGAAATTGCTCGGCATCCTAGATAATTCCCTCACAATATATCCATCTGGCCATGGGCGCAGCGATTCCATATCTTCATAACATATTCCGTAATTTCCAATAAGAGGGTAAGTCATAACGACCGCCTGTCCGGCGTAGGATGGATCGGTAAGAACCTCAAGATAACCTGTCATAGATGTGTTAAAGACAATTTCGCTGATAATTTCCCTTGTAGAACCGATACTGACGCCCTCAAAGACCGTACCGTCCTCTAAGATCAGAAAAGCTTTCATTTCAATCTGCCTCCTGTTCCTTTCTTATTTGTTTTTACACATTCCAATGCAGCATCGCAGAGATAACAAAAAATATCCGTTATTTCCACAACGCTGCACTAGCCCTGATGAAATCTTAGAGATTTTACCACACTTCCTTGGATTAATCAAGCATTTTTTGCATATACTATTTAGGAAAAATTACCATCGAGGTATCTTATGAATCTACCCTTACGCAAGATGCAGACCGCCTCTGGACAGACGGGTGGTCTTTTGGTTAGTGTCTTATCCTCTGCAAATAATTATCCTATTGAAAATGCCCTTGTCACAATCTCCTATACTGGAAATCCAGACAGCATTATTGAGCAGGTCCGCACCAACTCCTCCGGGCAGACGGAGCTTCTTTCCTTAAGCGCCCCGCCTCTGGAATACAGCATGGAACCAAGCATTGAACAGCCTTACTCCGAATATACCCTAAATGTCACTGCGGATGGTTATGAGCCTTTTGACGTCTCTGGCACGGAGATTCTCCCTGACAGCAATTCTGTGCAGGAAATCCATCTCACTCCAGCTACGCCGACCGGCCATGGCACCAATCTGGTTATTCCGGCCCACACCCTTTATGGAAACTATCCGCCCAAAATCGCCGAGGCAGAAATCAAACCTCTGGGCGAGTCAGGGGAAATTGTATTAAGCCGTGTTGTTATACCAGAATATATCGTTGTTCACGACGGCTCCCCCACCGACACCTCCGCTCAGAACTACTATGTACCCTACCGGGATTATATAAAAAATGTGGCCTCCTGCGAGATCTATGCCACATGGCCGACCTCAACCATCACGGCAAATGTACTGGCGATAATGTCCTTTACTCTCAACAGAGTCTATACCGAATGGTACGGGAATCATCACTTATTCGTGGTCAACGCCATCAAAATTTATCTTAAACTGTATCACCACTTTACAACCTTTTCATTCATCTATTTGTTTCAAATATAACTGTTTCAAGGCTTTCATACGGATTCTTGATTTT
>CAMWWW010000076.1 GCA_947178015.1 uncultured Clostridia bacterium | reverse complement strand
CCCTGAAACACTCTGTGTAGTCTGCTCGGCATAGGCGGACTGCCCCTTCAGCTGCGACAGCATACTGCCGACATTCGAATACTCCATCTTTAATCCCCCTCCTCCTTCTCTATATTTTGAATAAAGGTCTTTCTATGTATTGGGCACGCGCCATAGGTCTTGATCGCCTCAATATGCGCCTGTGAGCCGTAGCCCTTATGTGCCTCAAATCCATATTCTGGATACAGCTCCCCATAAGCCTCCATCATTCTGTCTCTTGTCACCTTGGCGATCACGCTTGCCGCCGCTATGGAAAGACTTTTTGCATCCCCCTTCACGATCGAAACCTGCTTTATGGAAAGCTTGGGAATAATCACTGCATCATTTAATAATATATCGGGCACATGGTCCAGTTTATTAACAGCAATCCGCATCGCCTCATAATCTGCCTGCAAAATATTGATCTCATCTATGCGCTTTGCACTCACAATCCCTATGCCCACGCTTACCGCCTTTTCCATTATCTCCTGATACAGCGCCTCCCTGCGCTTCGGTGAAAGCTGCTTGGAATCGTTTAGATAGAGAAGCTTTGTCTCCTTTGGAAGAATCACGGCTGCCGCCACCACAGGCCCGGCAAGCGGTCCCCTTCCTGCCTCATCTATCCCGCAGATCGCATGAAAGGCTGCATATTTTCTCTCAAAAACAAGCATCTCATCCAGTCTCTTAAGCTCCTTTTGATAATCCTCGTGCTTTTTTTTGTACTGCTTATACAGCTTTGCCACCCCAGCTCTCTCATCATCAGAAAAAGCCTCCAGCGCCTCTGGAAGCCTCTCTATATCGGTGGATTCTAATATTGTCTTTATAACGGCTATACTCTGTCTCTCCATTTTCTTCCCCTTTCTCTCCTTGTATCCCCATCCTATTTATTCTTTCTGCTCAAGCACTCCAAACGTTCCCAGCGGATAAACACGGAACACTGCCTTTCCCATAATCTGTGAGCGCTCTATCACGCCAACCTCCTCATACCGGCTGTCAAAGCTTTCCGGGCGGTTATCTCCCAGAACAAAATATTCCCCCTCACCAAGCGTAAGCTCTTTCGCCGCGATTCCCGCATAACTCATCACAGCGATTCCGTAATTCTCCTCCAGCAGCCTGTCATCAATATAGATTCTGCCTGCCCGGCTGATCCATATGCGCTCACCCGGCAGCGCAATAATTCTCTTAATAAAAAATATACCATCTCTGCGAAACACAATAATATCGAACCGATCCGGATCATGAAAATAATAAGAAAGCTTGTCGATCCATACCTGATCGCCGCCAGATAAAGCAGGCTCCATCGAAATTCCCTTTACGGCGGTGCACTGCCCAACAAAATGCAGCACCAGATAGAGCACGGCCAGAACTACCAGCATACGAGCCATTCGATCTGCCAGTCTAAAAACCTTGCTATTCTTCCATGTCGATCGCAGAGGCGGGGAGCTTTTCCTGTCTGTAGGACTCATCCTTCCTCACCCCGGAAGCTCTAAGGTTATTCTTCCCAGCCTTCCGCTTCGATAATCCTCAAGAAACAACGCCGCCGCTTTCTCCATATCATACTCCCCGCCTTTTAATAGACACGCGCGGCTTCTCGCCACTGCCTCAAGCAGCTGCACCGGCTCCTTCTCCTGTGTTTGATAGCGTTCCTTCCACATACTGATCTCTTTCTCGTCAAAAAAGCGCATCAACTCTAAAGCTAGCTCTGTGGTATTCATAATCTCATCGCGTATAGAACCTATCCATGCAAGCCTAAGCCCCACCTTCTGATCCTCAAACTTTGGCCACAAAATACCGGGCGTATCCAAAAGCTCCACCTTTTTATTAAGTCGAATCCACTGCTTCCCCTTTGTCACACCCGGACGATTCCCCGTCTTTGTGCACGCCTTCCCCGCAAACGTATTGATAAAGGTCGACTTTCCTACATTGGGAATCCCCACAACCATCGCGCGCACAGGGCGGTTTAATATTCCCCTCTTTCTGTCGCGTTCTGTCTTTTCCTGACAGGCTTTCTCTATCACGCGGTGAATCGCCTTTATATCTGCACCGCTCCGAGAATCTGTCTTCACCACATAACACCCCTTCTCCTTAAAATACTCCTCCCAGCGCAAATTCACCTTCTCCTCGGCAAGATCTGCCTTATTTAACAAAATCAGCCGAGACTTATTCCTGCCTAACTCATCAATATCAGGATTTTGGCTGCTAAACGGCGCCCTTGCGTCCAGAATCTCTATCACCAGATCCACCAGCCGTATATCTTCCTCCATCATGCGCCTAGCCTTTGTCATATGTCCGGGATACCATTGAACATTCATACTTCTTTTCCTTTCTGTATACCACCTATTTTATCAGAGAAATATCATTTAGGGTAGTCACCTTCAGCCACACTTTTCCGACAATATTACTGCGCTTTACATTGCCCACGCTGGAAAATCTGCTGTCCTCGCTGTTATTGCGGTTATCTCCCAGCACAAAATACTCATCCTCTCCCAGTACAATTTCCTCTTTTGCCAGCCCCGGATTTAACATTCTCTCCAACCCCTCTTCTGTGATCTGTACTTCCCCGTTAATATACAACATCCCATCCTTTATCTGTACCGTCTCTCCCGGCAGTGCAACGATGCGTTTAATATAGTATTGTGACGCATCCGATTTCGGCAAAAATATAATAATATCACCGCGCTCCGGCTCTTTAAAATGATATAGCAGGCGATCCATCAGCATCTCATCCTCATTTGTCAGCATCGGCTCCATAGAATAGCCGGTCATCGTGATCTGCTCTCCCAAAAAAACTCCAATAAAAAGCGCTGCCCCCACTGCCACAGACAAGTCTACCAGCCATTTTAAAACCACATAGAATGGGGAAATTTCTTCTTTCTTTCCTCGTTTATGTGCCATCCTTATACCCCTTGCATAGCACAGGCTTCACCTATCAATATGCAATCTTTGTGTAAAATACTCCTATGTAATCTACTCACCGCACAGGTAAGCGCGCACGGCGCTATCAGCTTTGGCTGACATTTTCCCATGCACATAGAAAAGGGACAATATACATAATGTACTTGTCCCCGTTTCATTATTTCACTAATTCTTTTACCTTTGCACGTTTTCCCACTCTGTTTCTTAAGTAGTTGAGCTTCGCTCTCCTTACTTTACCGTGACGTACAACCTCTACCCTGTCAATAATAGGGGAATGTAAAGGCCATGTCTTTTCCACGCCAATTCCATTGGATGTCTTTCTTACAGTAAACGTCTCGCGGTTTGAACCACCCTGCTTCTTTAATACGGTTCCCTCAAAAACCTGTATTCTTTCACGGGTTCCCTCGATAACCTTTGCATATACCTTCACCGTGTCGCCTACACGAAAGCTTGGAACCTCTGCCTTAAGCTGAGTAGCCTCAATGCTTCTGATCATTTCGTTCATTCGTGCCTCCTTGCTATTCTGGACGTTCTTAAAACACCGACTGTGCCAGAGGAACGTCTCGTCTTCTCACAACTTCATAATAATAACATGTTTTTCCTAAATTTGCAAGTCATTTTTTGAAATCTTATTACATCAGCGGCGCCAGTATTCTCAAAAATTTCCCCATTAATTTCTTCCCTGCTCCATACCGTCTGCAGTCTTCTAACGTCATCCTCTGACACTTTGCCAATGTTTTCTGAAAATCCTCCTCCACCGCCTTCACTGCCGGATTTTCTATCATCATAGCTGCACATTCAAAATGCAGGTACAGACTTCGGAAATCCAGATTAATGGTTCCAACCACCGCTTTTGTATCATCGCTCACAAATACCTTTGCGTGCACAAAGCCCGGCGTGTACTCATATATCTGTACACCCGCCTGCAATAGCTCCTCGTAGTAGGTGCGCGCCAAAAGATAAGCATATTTTTTATCGGGAATATGCGGCATAATAATGATTATCTCTATCCCCGCCTTTGCCGCACAGGTGAGCGCGCGAATCATGGCATTGTCAAGAATCAAGTAGGGCGTCATAATATGTACATACCTCTTCGCTGTGTGCAAAAATTCCAGATAGACCTCCTCGCCGATCGGTTCCCCGTCAAACGGGCTGTCTCCATATGCACAGACAAATCCCTGTTCTTGCTTTGTTTCCTTCGCCAGCGGCAGCAGGTATCTCTCATAGCTCTCCGGTCTTCTCACATCTACGTTCCACATCTGTAGAAACATCATCGTAAAACTTCTGACAGCGTCACCTTTGAGCATAACCGCCGTATCCTTCCAATGCCCAAATCTCTCCTTCTCATTAATATACTCATCCGCTAGATTGACACCTCCGGTAAATGCTGTGTGTCCGTCTATCACCAAAATCTTTCTGTGATCTCTGTTGTTCTGGTGTGTGGAGAGCATTGGCTTGATGGGAGAGAACATCTTACACTGAATTCCAAGCTGGCAAAGCTTTTTCGGATAGGAATAGGGAAGCAGCATAATGGAGCACATGCCATCATATAAAAAGCGCACTTCCACTCCCTGCTTTGCCTTTTCCAAAAGAATGTCCAAGATGGAATTCCACATATAGCCCTCTTCCACAATAAAGTATTCAAGAAAGATAAATTTTTCTGCCTTTTTTAGCTGCTTTTTCATCTCCTCGAATTTCTCCTCGCCAAGTGGGAAATATGTGACCTCTGTATTTTGATATACAGGCGCCCCGGCGACATGATTTAGATAACTGCACAGGCGCGCCATGCTTTCATCTGTCTTTTTCAGCTTCTGCAGCACCTCTTTCTCTTGCGTCAGATAAGGCTTCGTCTGCTCTCCCAATATACGCAGACGCGCCCCAATAAATTTCGTGCCAATCTGAAGCTGTAAAAATAAATATAACAGAGCGCCAAACACCGGAAACAACAATACCGGAACAACCCACACCAACTGAAAGCTTGGATCTACCCTTTCATTTAGGATATACACCACCGTGACAGTACTTAAAATAGTAAATCCCCCATAGACAAATATGGTGTACTCTCCCAGATGGCTGATCGCAGATAAGATAATTAAGAATTGAAGAATCAGCAAAGCAAATACAATGCCTGTCCGCCCGAATATCACCCGCAGCAGACCCTTCTTTCCCTTCTTTAGTTGTTTCAGATAAATCTCTTTATCCTTCATTCTTACACTCCTACATGGTATCTTTTAAATATTTTTTATCCTTTTCCGTGAGATATGGATTATTTTCCAGCAAATCAGGGCGCCTCTCCCTTGTCCGTATCAATGACTGCTGCCTGCGCCATTCTTCTATCTTCGCGTGATGCCCGGACAGCAGCACTTCAGGAACCCGCCTGCCCATATACTCCTCTGGTCTAGTGTACTGTGGATATTCTAACAGATTATCATGAAAGGAATCAAACTCGGCAGATTCCTTATTATTTAACACCTGCGGCACCAGCCGGGCAATCGCGTCCATCATAACCAGCGCCGGCAGCTCTCCTCCCGTCAGCACATAATCTCCTATGGAAATAAAGTCCGTCACTATCAGCTCCAGCGCACGCTCGTCAATTCCCTCATAATGCCCGCACAAAAACACCAATTCTTCCTCTTTTGCCAGCTCTTCTGCTATAGATTGTGTAAAAACACGCCCCTGCGGCGTCAGATAGATCACGCGCATAGGCTTGCCCGCATTTTTTTCACACAGCTCTTGGTATGCACGATGTACTGGCTCTGCCTGCATCACCATCCCGGCACCGCCTCCATAGGGATAATCATCCACCCGCATATGCTTATTGGTAGAATAATCACGAATATTAATGGTATCTAAAGCAATCGTTCCATTCTCAAGCGCTCTTCCAGTAATGCTGGTATGAAACCCACTCTCAATCATCTCTGGAAATAAGGTCAGTACATGAAAATTCATTCGTCCAATAATCCTTCCATCACATGAACCGTCAAGGTTCCTTTCTCTATATCAACACACTTCACACACTCCGCTATCGCCGGGAACAGTGCTTCCCTACCGCCTGCCATCCTAACGGTATATACATCATTCGCACCCGTCTGAATCACATCGACAAGCTCTCCCAGATGTTCCCCTGTGTCGGAAAGAACAGAAAGCCCAATTAAGTCAGAAATATAATATTCATCCTCCTCAAGAGGCAACGCCTGCTCTCTGGGAATCCACAAATCCCTTCCCTTATAGCCCTGTATCTCTTCTATTGTATTATAATCCTTAAATTTTAATATAACAAACTGTTTAAAAAATTTCACGCCTTCTATTGTAAGAGGAACCCGTTCCTTCCCTGTATCCAACAGCACTTCCTCAAGCCTTTTAAAACGCTTTGCGTCCTCTGTTGTCGGAAATACCTTGACTTCTCCATGCACTCCATGTGTGGAGCTAATCACGCCCACACGAAAAAAATCTTCCATTTTTTGCCTCCACGCCGCACCATTTCGGTACCGCCACTCACATATGAAATCCAGCAGGAAAGACTCCCCTGCTCGCGCCGCTTTAGCGGTTTATTTCGCTGTACGAGTCTGCGCACAAAAAACCCGTCAAACATTGTGTTCAACGGGATTTTACTTCACCTTGGCTTCCTACTGGATTTCCACGATTACCTTTTTATCATCCTTGGTAGCTGCCGCCTTGACAACAGAACGGATGGATTTGGCAATCCGCCCATTCTTTCCTATTACCTTGCCGGTATCGGAGGATGCTACCTTCAGTTCTATCACGATAGCTTTCTCGTTTTCTGTCTCAGTTACTACAACCTCATCAGGAAAATCAACCAGTGCCCTAGCAATTACTTCCACCAATTCCTTCACGGTATTCACCTCCAACAGGAAAGCTTATTTCTCTACTCCGGCAATTTTTAAAAGCTTGCCAACTGTCTCTGTAGGCTGCGCGCCATTTGACAGCCACTTCTTAGCCAATTCCTCATTTACCTTAATGACAGCCGGGTCCTTTGTCGGATCGTAATATCCGATCTCCTCAATAAACCTGCCGTCTCTTGGACTTCTGGAATCTGCAACAACGATTCTATAGAAAGGAGCCTTCTTCTGTCCCATTCTCTTTAATCTCATCTTTACTGCCATGCTTTCTCACCTCCTGCTTTTTCGCGTTATGTGGTTATCTATTAAAACGGAAGCTTGAACCTGCCATGCTTTCCTTTTCCACCTATCATACCGGACATCTGCTTCATCATCTTGCGGCTCTGTTCAAACTGCTTGACAAGACGATTAACCTCAGCGATATCCACCCCCGCACCATTCGCGATCCTTTTTTTTCTGGAAGGCGTCAAAATATCGGGATTGCTTCTTTCTTCCAGCGTCATGGACAAAATAATTGCCTCCACGCGCGCCATCTGTCTCTCATCAATATCGACATCCTTGAGCTGATTTCCCACTCCGGGAATCATGCCGAGAAGATCCTTAAAACCGCCCATCTTCTTCATCTGGTTCATGCTCTCCAGATAATCGTCAAAGCCAAACTGCGCCTTCTTAAGCTTCTTCTCCATCTCCTGCGCTTTATCCATATCAAGCGCCTGCTCCGCCTTCTCGATCAAGGTCAATACATCTCCCATGCCGAGAATTCTGGATGCCATACGATCAGGATAAAACTGCTCCAGATCCGAGAGCTTCTCCCCCGTGCCAATATAAAGAATCGGCTTATCCGTGACCGCCTTAATCGAAAGCGCTGCACCTCCTCTGGTGTCGCTGTCCATCTTCGTGAGAACAACCCCGTCAATGCCAATCTTCTCCTGAAACATGGTAGCCACATTCACAGCATCCTGCCCCGTCATGGCATCTACCACCAAGAGTGTCTGTGATACAGGGACGTGATCCTTGATCTCCTGAAGCTCCGCCATCATATCCTCATCAATATGAAGCCGTCCTGCCGTGTCCAAAATCACAACATTCATGCCGTTCTTTCCGGCATGTTCTATCGCCGCCTTTGCGATATTGACCGGCTTATTCTTATCCCCCATAGAAAAGACCGGCACACCCTGCCTCTCCCCATTGATCCGAAGCTGATCAATGGCTGCCGGGCGATAGATATCACAGGCGACTAACAGCGGCTTTCTGCCCTTCTGCTTCAGCTTTCCGGCTATCTTTGCCGTGGCGGTCGTCTTTCCCGCTCCCTGAAGCCCTGCCATCATAATGATTGTGATCTCATTTCCCGGCAACAGCTTTAGCTCGGTCGTCTCAGAGCCCATCAGCTTCACCATCTCTTCGTTCACAATCTTTATCACCATCTGTCCCGGCGTCAGGCTTTCCAATACATCCTGCCCCACCGCGCGCTCTGTGACGGAGTTAATAAACTGCCTGACAACCTTGAAGCTGACATCTGCCTCCAAAAGAGCCATCTTCACTTCCTTGAGCGCAGCCTTCACATCCGCCTCAGTCAGACGTCCTTTTCCTCTTAAATTTTTAAAAACATTCTGCAACTTCTCGGATAGGCTCTCAAATGCCATAGTCGTCCTCCTTGTGTTAAGCACTTCTGTATCATACAACAAGATGCGAAAGCTGTCAAGTATTTTTTCTTGTCAAACAAATGTTCGCATTTATCTCGTGTTGTCTGTTTTTATGTTATTACAACGATTTTGCAACATAAATTACAACAGATTTATGATATTTTTATAGTCTGTACTACCTCTTCCTGCTGCAGTTTTTTGTTTTCTGTAAGATGTGTGTATGTGTCCATTGAACCGTTGTAGATGTATGCAAGTATCTGGCTCACTATCTTAACATCTGCCCCGACTGAACATACAAGGCTGGTATAAGTATGGCAAAAGTTCACGATTGTATAACATAAACCAACAAGGGCAACAATGAATATTCCCGTCTGAATCAGATCGGAATGTAACCATTGAATCACCCTTCTCTCTTTCGTCTGGAGGGCTACTTTAAACCCTCCAAAAAATAAAATAATAAACTTACAAAAGCAACACCGAAACAGCAGCCATTATTGTTTTCCCATAAATGCCCGCATCACATTTACTCCCGCTGCCATTTTCTTTAGATTTTTAAGTTCTTTTCTCATGTAGTCCTCCAACTGCATAATCTCCTCCTGAGAAAATCCTTTGTTTGAGATAATTGCGCAGTCTGGTATTTTCCCCTCTGCACATCGTGCTCCCTCCTCAAAGGAGACATATGCGCACTTTTTTCCATCCTTTCCGATAATCGGAGAAACTGACATTGTAACGGTATCCTTCATATTTCAACTCCATTTCCCATCCTTCTTATAATGCCTTCCACGTCTATGCCCGGATGTGTATAATATAATCGAATTATTTGCTCTGACATTACCCTTGT
>CAMWWW010000075.1 GCA_947178015.1 uncultured Clostridia bacterium | reverse complement strand
GGGTGACGGAGGAAATAGCAGCGCTGGCTATGCGGACCTTTCTCGAAAATGATTACACAAATCACCTTTACAAAACCGTATAATTTTCCCAAAAAATTGTAAATAATATTTTAAATCCATCTCCTATTTTATTCTATCCCAGATATTTGTTGTCTGTCCCAAATGCATTGACTTTTCCCTATATTATTTTACAATGGTCTTACCTTATAGAAATGGAGGGTAAGACCATGAGTTTTGAATTAAAGGCGCGAACTTATGATTGGCGTCATCTTCTTAAGCTTCCTTTTGATTGTGAGCCGCTGTGTACAGTGGGAGTTGTGTCACAGAAGCTGATGACCGGCGTCGTCAATGTAGTCTGGGTGCTGGTGGAAGCAGAATTTTTAAATCTTGCGATTGCTTGCGCTATGGGCAGGGCAAGAATTCAGGATACCTATCCCTGTGTGGCGGCAATGCTTTTTATTATTCTGTGGAAGCGCATGGGCTATAGTTTTGGACGTCTGCTGACAAGAAGAGTAGAGATCAGCTCAGCTTATCAGATGAGCAGTGAGGTGGTGAAAAAGCGCTCTCGCCTTCACTATAGTCTGATTGAGGATGAGGAAACATGGGAGCTTTGTAGAATAGTAAGCGAGGACACGAGAAATAATATCTGGGGGATGCTTCAGCAAACTTGTAATTTCTTTGTAGCAGTTGTTCGTATTCTTGGTGTATTTTTGATTATCTTTACAGAAAGCATCTGGCTTGGCATGGTGATGCTTCTTGTCTCAGCGCCGCTTTTGTATTTTTCTGTAATCAGTGGAAAAAAAAGCTATCAGGCATTTCAAGAGTCCTCTGTCTTTGCAAGAAAAAGTGAATATTTGAAGGAAATGCTGACAGGAAGGGACTATGTTGAGGAAAGAGCGCTTTTTGCTTATACGGGATATATGAATCAGCAGTGGAATAAACAGATGGATGAATATCAGAGAATCAGCATGAAAGCGGAGTATGCAATGGAAGTGCGGGGAGCTAAAAGCAATATTTTAACCAATGTAGTTTCCACGGGCGTGGTATGTTTCTTAATTCTGGAGCTGGCAAAAGGAGGAATCAGCATTGGTATTTTTATTGCGCTTTCCAAAGCGATCTATGATATGATTAATCTTATGAATAATGAGGTGAGTAGATCTGTTGTGACAATGGCGAGGTACGCGGCTTATATGAAAGATCTGACTGCTTTTGCCAATCTAAGAGAAGTGGAGGGGACGAACGATCTTCCTGCTGAGCAGATAGAGGAATTTGAAAGTCTGATAATGAAAGATGTTTCTTTTCGGTATCCGGGAACCGAGCGGTACATACTAAATGGAATGAATATGGAGCTTGTCAAAGGGCGTCATTATGCTTTTGTTGGGGAGAACGGCACGGGCAAAACAACCTTGACAAAGCTGTTTACTGGGCTTTATGATGAGTATGAGGGCAGTATTTTGCTAAATGGAAAAGAGCTGAAGGAATATCAGCCAGCTCAGATTAAAGCAATGTTTTCAAATGTTTGGCAGGATTTTGCAAGGTATCAGGATACGGCGGCAAATAATATTCTGATCGGTGATATACGACATATGGAGGATGCGTCTTCCAGAGAGCGCATGGAGAGTTATGCAAAGGAGCTGGCTATTTGGCAGGAGCTGCATAACCTGAGGAATGGCTTTGATACCCCTCTGGGGAGACTTTATGGACAGGGGGCAGATCTATCAGGAGGTCAATGGCAGAGAGTGGCGATGGCGAGAAGTTTGATGAATCCTGCGCCTGTCCAGATATTGGATGAGCCGACGGCAGCGCTAGATCCGGTTAGTGAGAGCAGGCTTTATGAGGAGTTTGAGCGGATCAGCAAAGGTAGGACCACCATTTTTATCAGCCATCGTCTGGGATCAACGATGCTTGCGGATCAGATTTTTGTTCTGAAGGATGGAAAGGTGGAGGAAACAGGCAGTCATGCAAGTCTGATGAAGTGTGGAGGACTTTATCAAAGAATGTATGAGAGTCAGAGAAGCTGGTATAAAGACGAGCCGGTAGATGCTTTAGAGGGAGGGATTCAGGCATGACAGAGAAGAAAAAGGCACATGGCTATCTGGGCTTGATGAAGACGATGACGAAGCTGGCTTTTGAGAGAATTCCTGCTGTTACGATCGGCATGATGCTGTTTACCGGCATGGCGTCGGTACTGCAAAGTGCGGGCGTGTGGTTTAAGCAGCAGTTATTTGACCGCGCGCAGGAGCTTACCGAGGGAGGAGCAGTGGAAAAGGTATATCTTGCAGGTCTGGCTCTTGGAATATTTCTCGTAATACAATTAATTTTAAATGTGCTTTCCAATGTATCCGAGCAGAAGTTTATCTATAAAATGGAACAGGCGGCAGGAAATCTGATGAATGAGAAGGCTGGCAGGGTGGCGCCTATCTGTTATGAGGACAACCAGTTTCTGGATCATATCGAGCGCTCAGAAAAAGGGCTGATCGGAGCAGTTCATGTGTTTTATACTTCAGGGTATGTTTTTGTGACTTTTGCGTGCTACTTTGGCTATATGGGATTTTATCTGTGGAGCTTTGAGCCGGGGCTGTTCCTTATGCTTTTAGTCTCTTTTGTACCCTATATATTAGGAAGTGTGGTTCGCTATCAGAGAAGTAAGAGAATGGAATATAAGGCGGCGCCATACCGCAGAAGACAAAATTTCTATGCAAGCTGCATCACCGATCGGGAATATGCAAAAGAGACAAGGCTCTTGGGAGCTTACGGATATTTTTTTCGAAAATTTGAGGAAAATCTCCGCATGGTAAGAGATCTTGACTGGAGCGACATTAAGAAAAATGAGGTGATGGAGATTAGCCTGCGCTTTATCTCTATGACAGGCTATATTGGGACAATTCTTCTTTTATTTTATTATCTGATGACAGGAAGTGTAAGCGTGGGTGTTTTTGCCGCGATTGCGTCCTCCTTGGATGGAATGTCCGATAAGCTTGACAGCCTATTTCGTTCAAGGATTAATACGATGACAAAGCAGCTTGGCACGGCGGAGAGTTTTCTGATGTTTCTGCGCCTGCCGGAGCGGGATGCAGGCAGAGAATATCCAGCGGCGAGAACAGCCGAATTTTCTCATGTAAGCTTTTCTTATCCAAATGCAGAAAAGGAGTCCCTGACGGATATTAATTTAACGATTAAAGAGGGAGAAACCATTGCCATTGTGGGAAGCAATGGCGCGGGAAAATCAACATTTGCAAGGCTTTTGCTCGGCATCTATGAGCCGACCAAAGGAAGTGTGTTTTTGGATGGTGTGGATACAAGAGAATTAAATCCCAATTATTCCTCTGGGTGTGTTTCTGCGGTATTTCAAAAATTTTTGTGTTATAAGATGAGCCTGCGAGAAAATGTGATCTTGAGTGACAGCAATAAACCGATTGATGAGCATATGGTGGAGACCGCGCTTCGAAAGGCAGATATCAGCGTGAAGAACGCATGCTTTACTGATGGATTGGATACGATGCTCGCGAGGGAATTTGGCGGAACGGATATTTCTGGTGGTCAGTGGCAGAGGCTTGCCATCGCCAGAGGCTTCTACCGCGGACATAACCTAATTGTGCTGGATGAACCGACGGCGGCGATTGATCCGTTGGAGGAGACTGCCATCTATCAGAAATTTGCTGGGATGTCAAAAGACAAGACCGCCGTTATTATCACGCACCGTCTTGGTTCCGCAAAGATAGCGGACCGTATTGTTGTGCTGGATCAGGGCAAAATAACGGAGATAGGAACGCATGAGGAGCTAATGGCAGGACGGGGATTGTATTATACTATGTACATGGCGCAGGCAAAGTGGTATAAATAAGATAAAATGCATCGATAGCAGGAGGTGGAAGTTTGTATGAGAGTTGCAGTTTGTGAGGATGAGGAGCAATTTCTTATTCTGGCAGAGAGGCTTCTTGCAGAAGTATGCCCGAAGTATTTTCAGGATGTTAAAATTGATGGATATACGAATAATATTAAAATGCTGATGCAGCATCAGAAGGAACCGTATGATATTGTAGTGATGGATATTCAAATGCCTATGTTGGATGGTTTTGCAGCGGCGGAACGGCTGTCGGAGATGGAGCATGAGTGTAAGCTGATTTTCTTTTCTTCGAAGGAGGAGCTGGTTTTTCAGAGCTTTCACTATGAGCCAGTGTATTTTGTCAGAAAAGGAAGTACCGAGCGCATGAGAGCGGAACTCTCTCGCGCTCTGAAAAGAATACAAGAAAAGTACTATAAAAAGATTTATCTGAATCTATCGGATAAAAAGGGGATGATAGAGCGGGTTCCCATCACAGAGATTGAGAGTATCCAGAGTGACAAAAATTATTTAGTCTATTATACTCTATCAGGGAAGGAATATCGTCAGAGAAAGACGATGGAGGAGGAAGAGCACAACCTTAAGGGATATGGTTTTCTACGCATACACAGGGCGTTTATGGTAAATGTGAATTATGTGGCACAGGTAAAGCAGAATCTCAGCGAGGTTCGCCTGAAATCTGGGAATGTCCTCAGGGTTGGGCAGAGTTACCGGCGCATAATAGAGAAATATTTTATGGAGACAAACAGGGAATAAGTTTTATGTCAAAGAGAGAAGTAGTTGGGAATGGAAAAAGATGGGTGAATTATTGCAGAATTCAGAATTAATAGGGTGGCTCGTGCTTGAAAATCTAATTCTTATTAATATTATTGGCTGGAGTTTTCTGTGGCAAGACAAAAGAGTGCGAAACAAGAAACAGGATTATGAAATATTAGAGATGATGAATCAATATTATGAACAGGATCTCAACGCCAGCAAGGAGCGTTATGATCAGATCAGTATGATCAAACATGATATGAGAAATACACTTTTGGTAATAGACAATCTGGTGCACGATGGCTGTATGGAGGAGGCGCATCGTTTTTTGGGGGAGCAGGTGGAGCGGATCGATAAGTTATATCAGATTGTAAAGACCGATAATAGCTTTGTCAATGCCATATTAAATCAGAAGCTTTCTGAGGCAAAGGAGAAGGGAATTGATGTGAAATGTGTGATCCTGACTTCTTTTCAGGGGATTGACAACAGAGATATCTGCAATTTATTTGGCAACTTGCTGGATAATGCTATTGAAGCAAATGAAAAGCAGAAAAGCGGGGCATGGCTGGAGCTTATCTTGGAGGGGGATAAAAAGGAACTTGAGATTATCTGCCGCAACAGCACAACAAACAGTGTGGAGCTTCGCCAGAATCATCTTCCCACTACAAAAAAAGATAGAAGGTGGCACGGGTATGGGACAAGAATTATCAGAGAAATTGTGGAGCGGTATCAGGGAGAGGTTTTTTACACTGCCGGAGTGAGAGAGATTGAGGCGTCTGTAAGGCTTAAAAGGAATGAAGAAGGATGAGCTTTAGAAACAAAGCGGGTTTTCAGCTAGAGAAAAAAAACTATGATAGAAAATATCTTCTCCTGCTGCCATTGAAGTGTTGTCCACTCTGCACAGTGGGAACACTTATACAAAAACTGACAACAGGGGTTGTGTGTACATTATGGATTATTATGGAGGCAGAGGTGATTGACAGAGCACTTGCCTGCATGGAAGGAAGAGCAGAATGGCGAGAGCTTTTGCTCTTTCTTTTGGTGTTTCTTTTGATGGTGATTTGGAAGAGAATGGGATATAATCTGGGGCGTTTGCTTACGGTGAAGAGTGAAAATAAAACAGGATATATATTTCAAAGTGAAGTTGTGAAGAAATGTTCACGTGTGTCTTATCGCATTTTGGAGGATGTAAGATTTCAGGAATTAAAATATACCATTTTGAATAAAACAAAAAGAATGATATGGACCATGACGCAGCAGACGGGGAATTTTATGCAGTATATGGTGCGCGTGATGGGCATATGCCTGTTGCTTAGCTTAGAGAGTTTTTGGCTGGGCGGTTTGTTTTTTGCATTTATCATACCCTTTCTCTATACCTCTTTCCGAAGTGGACAGAGGATTGAACAGGAGTTTCAAAGTAAGACAAAAATCGGACTGCGGTGGCGTACTAATTTGGATTGGATATTAAGGCACAGACTTTTTGTGGAGGAAAAGGCTATATTTTCTTATACTAAATATGTACAGAGGAGGAGAGAGGAACAAGAAAAGGGATTTGCTCAAATACTATATCAGAAATTTCGCAGTATTCTAAAAGGAGAGCTAGCGGAAATGATTCAGTTGTTTAGCCTCTTTTTTTTAATATTACTGTTTCGTATTTCTCTGCTTGCAAAGGGAGCAATCCGTCTTGGAATGTTTATCTCCCTCTCAAGAGGAGTGTATGATATGGTTTTGTTTTTATATAATGGAGTGGATGGTACGATACAGATGATGGAGCAAAGCACAGAATTTCTAAGAGATTTGACTGCATTTGCAGCTATGCCGGAGATAGAGGGAACCAATGAGCCTCCAGCAGAGAAGATAGAAGAATTCGAGAGTTTGGAATTTAGAAAGGTATCCTTTTGCTATCCAAGGACGACAAAATATATCCTAAAGGATTTCAATATCACATTGCACTGTGGCAGACATTACGCCTTTGTCGGAGAAAACGGAACAGGAAAGACAACTATCGCAAAGCTTCTTACTGGGGTATATGATAACTATGAGGGAAAGATTTTTATCAATGGCATAGAGCTGCGCGACTATACACCGGAGAAAAGAAAAGCCATGTTTGCCGCGATTTATCAGGACTCTGCAAGATATGCGGATACTGTGGCTGCCAATATATTAATTGGAAATGTCAGACAAATGGATAGAAGGGAGCAGATGGAATATGCGGCGAGAGCTGCCGGCGCCTATCCGGTGATTCAGACACTTCCAGATGGATTTGACACACTTCTTGGAAAACAGATAGGAGATGGCATGGAGCTGTCAGCGGGAAGTTGGCAGAAAATTATAATGGCGAGGCTGCTTATGAGTCCTGCGCCTTTTTATATTCTTGACGAGCCGGCAGCAGCACTTGACCCGGTGGCGGAGAGCCGGCTATATGAAAAATTTGAGGAGATAAGCAAAGGAAAGACAACCTTGTCCATAAGCCATAGACTTGGATCGACCAAGCGAGCAGATCGGATCTTTGTGCTAAAAGATGGCAGGGTTGCAGAAGAAGGAAATCATAAAGAGCTGATGAAGAAAAATGGATTGTATGCAAGGATGTATGAGAGCCAGAGAGAGTGGTATCAGTGAGAAAGAAATTATTTAGAGAGAAGTATACGTTTTTGTAAAGGCGATTTATGTAATCATTTTCGGGAATGGTCCGCGCAGAGAGATGCCTATAGTTCTCCGTCACCCCGCTCTCGCTTAGTGAAAAACGTAGCGGACGCTAAACTCGTGAGAAACCTCGTTAAGCGCCAACGTTTTTCAATAGGTGCCTTGAGGACTATAGGCATCTCTCTGCGCTGCTTTTTTGATTATGCTAGAGCGTGTTTGAAAAATGCTTTCTGTCAGACGTGTATCACAGTTTGTGGGAGATTTGCGACAAATGAAGGAGGAGTAGCGGGCTATGCTGACGGCATTTGGCGCAAATGTCACGCAAAGTGGGGCGCATAGATGGCAGGAATGATTTTTCAGACACGCTCTAGGCACGTTGATTTCGAAAATGATTATAGGAACCACCTTTCCATAAACCTATAATAGATTATGAACTGCCAGTTTCTACTCTAACAAAACTCACAATGCTTAACCTACTGCTTTATCTCCTTCTTTTTAAACTACTTTTGGTATAAAGTAAAGCATCAGCAAAGTCAAGAACTCTTTACGTCTTTTTTCGCTGGATTATCGATTAAGCTTCCATTTTCTTCAAATCTTGATCCATGACAAGGACATTCCCACATTTTTTCTTGTGGATTCCATTTCAGTGCACAGCCCATATGAGAACATCTTGGTGATGTCTTGGAAAATAATCTTATTGTTCCTTCAGATAGCCCTTTTATACTTTCTCCCATATCAATAAAAAAGCTTTTTGCTGATGCCGCAGGGTATATCCGCTGTGGAGAGAACAGTTTGTGATAGGGGTTCTTTTTGCCGCATATCTCGTCACTTATCAGCATCGCTGCCAGCATGGAGGAGGTCATTCCCCATTTTTTAAAACCAGTTATTACATACCAATATGGGCGAATGATCGAATAGGTTCCTATAAATGGAATAGCATCATGCGTCATGCAGTCCTGTGCTGACCAGCAGTATTCCTCCTTGCAGCCGGGATAATATCTTTCTGCCTTTTGTCTCAAGGCAGTATATCCGCAGCTTCCCTGAATTTCTCCAGTCCGGTGTGCGCCTCCTCCAATTAGTAGAAATTCTCGAAAGCTTCTCAGAGAGATTCCATCATGGTCAGCACTGTAATACATGCCCTGCAACTTGTCTGCTCCTGACAGTGCCAGCACATAGCTTCTCTCCTGATGCTGGCGCATAAAGTATAATCCCGGCAAATTTACCATTGGATAATGCGTCGCGATCACTATATGTTCTGCCTCAACTTTTGCTCGTCTGGTTGTAATCGTGTGCCCATGGATAGACAACACCTTTGTTTTTTCGAATATGGTAAGCTCGCGTGATATCTCCTTCAAAAAACGCAGTGGTTCAAATTGAGCCTGATTGTCAAAGCGGACTGCCCCGATATGCTCAAATGGCAGTTCTGTATCGGATACCAAGCGGGATGGTATACCAAGGGAGGCTGCCGCACTTGCTTCTTTTATCAAGGAATCTCTATCCTTCATGGAATAGAGATAGGAGGGCAGACGCTCAAAATTACAATCTATCCCTTTTTCCTTGATAAGCTGTTCATAGAGATCTATCGCTTGCTGATTTGCACGTAAATAATCCAATGCTTTCTTCTTTCCATAATTTCTTATCAGCTTATCATATAGAAGTCCATGCTGGACTGTAAGCTTCGCTGTTGTGTTTCCCGTCTGCCCGCTGCCGATTCTCTCTGCCTCCAACACCACCACTTTTTTACCCTGCCGCTGTAAAAAGCATGCTGTCAGTATTCCTGCCATGCCTGCCCCAATCACTGCTACCTCTGTGGTTCTGTTCTCAAGAAGTTCTTCTCTCTCTGGTATTATTGTATGCTCCTTCCACACGGATATTTTTTTCATTCTTCCTGCCTTCCTGCAAAAACTGCACCTTGTCATATTCTTTCTGTACAGTATTTCCCTAAAGCAGAAATTCATAACTTTATGTAAGAGTTACACCAGTTTACAACTTTTTGATAAAGTATAGGTTTTGGTGATGGCGATTTGTAGAATCATTTTCGGGAATGGTCCGC
>CAMWWW010000074.1 GCA_947178015.1 uncultured Clostridia bacterium | reverse complement strand
CTAAGCGAGAGCGGGGTGACGGAGGAAATAGCAGCGCTGGCTATGCGGACCTTTCATGAAAATGACTATATAAATAACTCTTACAAAAAGTTATCAGATATTACATCTTTATCTATCTTCCTCTTTTATACTATCGTGTATTCCACCATCCAATCTCCTGATCCACATTCTGCTTGATATTTGCCATTCTTTTTCTCAAAACATATCTCTTCTGCACAAATGTCCTCCGCCCCTTGTTCCAATAATATCGTTGCTCTAGTATTAACAGGGATATGGACGGTCAACTTTGTTCTTCCATTTTCTTTCTCCCAGCGAACCGCTATTTCCCCATAGATGCTTTGATAAGCGCCTTCTGCGTAAGATATCGCCTTGTCCGTCTGCGGCTGAATTCGGATATGCTGAAAGCCCGGTTTATGTTCATCTGCCTCTATTCCTAGAACCACCCTGTACAGCCAATCCCCCACTGCACCATAAGCATAATGATTAAAAGAATTCATATCGCTGCTCCACATAGTGCCGTCCGGCTTTATGCCGTCCCAATGCTCCCACACGGTTGTGGCGCCCATCTTAACCTGATATAGCCACGATGGAAAATCTTCTTTTAATAAGAGCTGATAGGCTTCCTTCGTATATCCATTCTCACTCAATGCGTGACAGAAATATGGTGTCCCCACAAATCCGGTCAGCAGATGTCCGCCATTTTCTTTCAGCAGCTCTGCCAGTCTGTCCGCCGTCTTTTTTCTGAGTTTATCTGGTACCAGCCCAAAGTATAGCGCTACAATATGCGCCGTTTGTGTCTGCGCTGTCATGGAGCCATCTTCCTGAAAAAATGTATTTTGAAATTTCTCTTTTATCGTCTGATACAGCTTTGTAAATTCCTCTTCATCCTCTGTTCTATGGAGCACTCCTGCTATCTTGGAAAATAGCTGTGTGGAGTACGCATAGTAAGCCGTGCAGGTCAGATCATTGGGTGTCGCTCCCAAATAACTGCCCTCCTCGGCATCCAAAGCCACCCAATCACCAAATTGCAGCTTATAATTCCAGATCGAGTCCTGTGCGTGTGCTTTCATAAAGAGAATCCATTTTTTCATGCTGTCATATTGTCTTTCCAGTATTTTCTGATCGCCATACATTAGATATAAGGTCCACGGGTTGATCACGGCAACGTCTGCCCAAGCCGCTGCCGAATGTGTGCCTTGTGACAACAGCCAATCACTGTGCTCTTTCCCGCTAATAATATCAGGGACAACATGTGGAACGCCGCCCTCCTCTGTCTGGTCGGCAGCCACATCAAGCAACCATTTTGAAAAAAATACATCTGTATTCATCAGATAGCAGGACGCCCGACAGAAAATCTGCGCATCGCCAGTCCAGCCCATCCGCTCATCTCTCTGCGGACAGTCTGTTGGAATATCTACAAAATTCCCCTTTAAGCTCCACAATATATTGTGATGAAGCTGATTGATAAGCGGATTTGAACAAGAAAATCTTCCCAGAGGCTCCATCTCAGAATACAGCACGCATGCCTTAAAGTTATCCTCCGCAACTGGTCCTGCGCTGACAGGCCACTGGCATATTTTTATATAGCGAAATCCCTGAAAGGTAAAATGGGGGTGATAGACGGAGGGCTTGCCATTACAAATATAGCGAATCGTCTGCTTTGCTGTCCTTAAATTCTCTGTATAGACATTTCCACGGGCATCCAATGTCTCAAAGCACTGCAAAACCACCTCTTCCCCTTTTTCTGCCATAATGCGAAACTCTACCCATCCCGTCAGATTCTGTCCAAAATCCAGCACCGTATCCCCCTCCGGCGTTGTGAACAGCTTCTTAACAGGAATTTCCTCCATCTTTTTTACTCGGCTTCCCGGCTGTGCAGTTAATGCCTCTTTTGGAAATTCAACCACAGAAACCGGAAGCTTTTCCGTCTCTTCCAGCTCCCTTCTGGCATCATAGATCTCTCCGTCATATATTTCAGAAAACAGTATGGGCGAAGATTGTCCTTCCCAGCTTTGGTCTGTCACAATAATCTCTTCTCTTCCATCTCGATACCGGATTAAGAGCTGCATGAAAAAAGCTGTCTGTTCTCCATAGTTATTGCGAAGGTGCAAAAATCCCATCTTGCCCTTATACCAGCCAGCCCCCACCATAGCGCCCAGCTCATTCTCTCCCTGTCTGACAGCCTCTGTCACTTCATAAGTCTGATAACAGAGATGCTTCTGATAAGAAGTCCAGCCCGGCGTAAGCTCATCCTCCCCGATCTTTTTTCCATTGATATAAAAATGATACAGCCCAAGAGCCGTCGTGCAGACATAGGCGCTCTCCACCTCACCGCACACCATCACCTTTTTCTTTAGGCAGGTTCCTCTTGAATCCTCTCTATTCTCCTTTGTCTCTGCCGAGATAAAGTCCGCCTTCCATTCCTTACAATCTAAAATACCTGTGAGAAACGATGTTTCAAATTCTGGACTTTCCTCCTCCCCGGCACGCACTCTCACCCTAACGATATATTTCTCCAGAGATCGAAGCTGCGACTCTGTTTCCGGCATTATCCAAACAGACTGGTCACTCTCCACCCAGCCGCTGTCATATACCACCTTTTCCGAGGACGCCTCCTTCACCATCAAATAATAGGCGCTCTGCATCACATTTTTTCTATCACTATCAAGAACCCATCGAAAAGAAGGAAAATTTGCAATGCCAATAGGTTCCTTTATATTATCTAACCATATTTCCTTAATTCTCAACATAATTATACTCCTAATCTAGCGTAGAACCGCTTTTTTATTCCATCTCCCCTCTCAAAGTATCCCATCTTTTCCATATTCTTGTCCGATGTGCGACACCATTTGGGGGAGATTTAATACTTCTTTCCAGCCGCCATATAATTTTTTCCGTTTTTCTTTTTCCATCTTCGCTCGATATTCTTGGTATGTAAGCCTTGCAAATGCAGCCTCCTTTGTAAATACTCCCATTGTAATTCCCGCCAGATATGCCGCTCCAAGCCCAGACATTTCCTCCGCTGCCGCCACAGCCACCACCGTCTGTGCCATATCGCTCTGAAACTGCATAAGGTACCCATTTCTTGTAGGTCCTCCATCCACACAGAGTCGCGAGATGGCTATCTCGCTGTCCTGCTCCATCGCCTCAAGCACGTCTGTGATCTGGTATGCAATGCACTCTAGTCCTGCCTTTACAATCTCTTTTTTTCCAGTTCCCCGCCTCATCCCATACAACATAGCTTTTGCCTCGCTATTCCAATAGGGTGCGCCGAGACCGCTAAAGGCTGGCAGCAAATATGTTTCATCCTCTGGATTTGCTTCTCTCGCAAGCTGCTCTGTCTCTTTTGCAGAGGTAATAAGCTGAAGCTCGTCTTTCAGCCATGTAATTACTGCCCCGGTATAATTTATATTTCCTTCTAATACATAACATGCTTCACCTGAGATTTTCCATGCCAGCGAGGTAACTAGACCATGCTTACTTCGAATTCTTTTTTCTCCTGTGTTCATCATTAAAGAGGAACCTGTCCCGTAAGTCGCTTTTACTTGTCCTCCTGCATGACAGCCCTGCCCGTAAAGCGCCCCGTGCGAATCTCCCAGCACAGCATAGACTGGCACCATATTTTTGCACAAGCCTCCCAGATCTGTCATGCAAAAAAGACTATTTGAATCGCATACTTTAGGAAGACATTCCATTGGTATCTGAAATATCTCGCAGATCCTCTTGTCCCATAAAAGAGTATCCAGATGAAAAAGCTGCGTGCGCGAAGCATTGGAATAATCCGTTTTCCATGCGGTTCCATTGGATAACCGAAATAATAGATAACTGTCTATCGTTCCAAGGCATAGATCGCCTGACTCTGCCAGCTTTGCCGCCTCTTTCTCATGTCTGAGTATCCACGCCATCTTTGCCGCAGGAAAGTAGGGGGAGAGCGGTATCCCCGTGCTCTCCCAAATATATTCCTTATCCTCTTTCTTTATCTCCTCGCAGATCTTCTCTGCTCTGGCACACTGCCACACCACTGCGTCACAGACAGATCTCCCTGTTCTGCGATCCCATGCCACCGTTGTCTCTCTCTGATTGCTAATGCCAATTCCCTTAAGCTCCCCCTCTTTTATCTGGTTTCTAGTAAAGAGAGTGCGCAGTACCGACCGGGTATTTTCCCAGATCTCCTCCGGGTTATGAGAGATATAGCCCTCTTTGCTGATCTTTTGCTGATGTGCCATATCCGCCCGATCAAGCAGCGCCGCCGTCTCGTCAAAAAGCAGCGCCTTTGTCCCCTGCGTGCTTTGGTCAATGCTGATAATATAGCTTTTGCCATTTCTATCCTTCTCCATACAACCCCCATATTACGTTTTATTCTATATCTATTCTCAACACCCAGTCATTTCCGTTGGAATATTTCCGTACAGGCTGAAATGCTGTTTCTTCTGCCTTCACTTCTCCTATAGGGCTGTAGACTCCGCTGGCTGGATCAAACCATGAAGCAGTGAGCGTTCTTCCTTGATACCGATCGAGCTTTAAAGTAAATCCCTCTCCAAGATAAGTATAACACAAAATATACTTTTCTCCAGCAAAAATACTGATGCGGCTATATTTTTCCCGCTGCTCGCCCGCCAAAAGCTCCTCGGCAGGCATACCATTCTGGAAATCTACACTTTCCATTAGATCTGCCAGATGGCTCATCTGACAGGAGCCTTCATGGTGAATGGCATCTGTCCAGACCTCCTTCACGCCATAAGAACCGGGCTTCTCCGGTGTATTATAAAACTGCATCACAGAATTATCTCCGTAGGTATGTCCCATAGCCCCCTGAAATACGGACCAATACGCATAACGTCGCACATCGGACGCCTGCCAAAACGGCTCCTTCGGATCATGCAGCCCCTGAGGAATCCACTCATAAGAAGGTTCGCCATCTACCGTTGGCTTTTTCTCGCTGTAAGAATGATCCCTGTTTACATACTTCCAGTTATCCTCGCCAAACCAACCTTCTTTCCCATTATTGTCATCCCACTCCCCAAGAGAAACCTGATCATAACGCCTGTGGCCAGACTGGAACATGTTGAAATCCAGCCATTCTTCTTGATGAAACCACAAGGAAGAAGACGTCCGCCCAAATGGATGAAAGCCGACTAGCTGCTGCTTTGTGTGTGCCTTCAAATAATTGCCAAATTTCTGATAGATTGCAAGACCATCGGTTCCGCGAATATCACCGCCTAACAACCATATAACATTGGGGCGGTTCCCGTAGCGCTCAGCAAGAAAAGCCGCATAACGCTCCACATTTTCCTCTGTAATATATTTCTCCTTAACAAGACTTCCCCACGCCGGAAGCAATGCCATATAAAGCCCCAGCTCCTCCGCCATGGAGATAACGGCATCACAGTGCTCCCAGTAATCCTCCGTGTCAAAATCCGTGCGGACCACCTGATTTTCCATCACCATATGCACCAAAGTTGCCTGAATCACGCTAAATCGCTTTGCGCGCCTGTTCTCCAGATAACGGCGTGCATCGGAGAGGCTAAGCTTCTGAAAAAGCAGCCACGCTGTATCCCCAAGCCAGAAAAATGGCTGATCCCCATTTTTCAGATACCTCTTATTCTCACTCACCCTAAGTGCCCCGTACTCCCAAAACTTTTTATTCATCTCAATCCTCATTTCTGCGCTGTTTGATAGTTATGTTATCTTTTTACATTTTCCCGAATCTTTGCCGCAATCCCTGCTTTATTTAATCCATAGTAATCAAATACCTCCTGTGAATTTCCCGTGATCACAGGAGCATCTGGCAATGACAATTGGATCACTCTCGCCGTTCCTCTCTCTGCCACTATCTGGCTAACCGCTGCGCCAAGCCCTCCATATGGAGAATGTTCTTCCACCGTGACAAGCAGTCCACATGTTCCTGCTGCCCGCAGCACAGCCTCCTTATCGATCGGCTTAATACTATACATATCAAGCACCGCCGCAGAGATTCCCTCCTTGGCAAGAAGCCTTGACGCTCCAAGCGCCGGCGCCACCATCTCGCCGCAGGCAAGAATCGCTGCATCCTTTCCTTCGGCAAGCACCGTTGCTTGATTCAACACAAAGGGAACGCTCCCTTCCTCATAGATATCCTCCACAGGATTGCGGCCCACACGAATATAAGCAGGCAGTGAATCCTTGAGAAGACTTTCGATCAGGCATCTGGTCTGATGCCTGTCACTGGGAAGATATACCCTTATATTGGGAATAGCCGATATTGCTGCTATATCCTGCGCAGAATGATGGCTCATGCCAAGCGCTCCATAACTCACGCCGCCGCTAATTCCTATCAGGGTCACATTTGTGGCGGAATATGCCACATCCACCTTCACCTGCTCATAACTGCGGGTAGACAAAAAACATGCCGGAGAGGCAGCAAACACTTTTTTTCCTCCCTTTGCAAGCCCAGCCGCAATCCCAACAAGATTCTGCTCCGCAATTCCGACTTCAACAAATTGCTCAGGATAACGCTCCGCAAATGGCGCCAAAGAAGCACTTCCTCTGGAATCGCTGCACAGCACCACAATATCCCTGTCATTCGCCGCCTGTTCCATCAGCACCTCACAGATAGCTGCCCTGTTTGGTATTTTATTCATGCCCTGCCGCCTCCTCTCTTACCTGCGAATTCGTCAACACAGCCTGTTTCCTTTCCTCCAGATCATGAATGATCTGCCTGTACTCCTCTTCCTCTGGCACATGATGATGCCATGCAACCTGATTCTCCATGATAGAGGAACCAAACCCTTTCACGGTATGAGCAATCACCACAGTAGGCTTGCCCTTCACCTGCTTTGCTCTGTCAAAGGCCTGATTTAGCGCATCACTGTCATTGCCCTGCCAAACCTCCTCCACATGCCAGCCAAAGCTTTCAAAACGTCTTTTCAGATCCTCATGCGCCATAACCTCCTCTGTGCTGCCCGATATCTGCAAACCATTTCGGTCAATCACGGCACAAAGTTCATCAAGCTGGTACATACCTGCCGCCATCGCTCCCTCCCACACAGAGCCCTCGGCCAATTCTCCGTCCCCCATCACCACATAAACGCGGTTTTTTCTATGATCCATTCGATTTGCAAGGGCAATGCCTATACCGACCGGCAGTCCATGCCCCAGAGAACCAGAATTCATCTCTATTCCCGGAAGCTTATTATTGGGATGCCCAATAAACGGCGAACCAAATCGCAAATATTCCTCTTTCACTTGCTCTAATGGGAAAAATCCCTTTTCCGCAAGCACTGCATACAACGCCTCCACACAATGCCCCTTGCTCATAATCAAATAATCTCTATCCGGGCTATCTTGATTTTCTGGCGACAGATTCATCTGACGGAAATACAGCGTCATTAAAATATCCATCACGCTCATATCCCCGCCAATATGTCCGCCCTTTCCAGACATAATAATAGCGACGGTCTGCTTTCGGAGCTCATATGCCAACACCTTATAATTTTCTGCCATCTTCCGCCTCCTGCACTGCAAATATTTCGGGGAGCAGCGAACGGCTCCCTTTTCTACATAGCTCCATCTATCACTCTCCACGAAGATACGCCTTTACCTGCTCCTCCACAGGATCAAACAAATCCGGTTTTACGCCAATATATTTACAAGCTTCATAGAGCACTGGAACCACATCCTTGTGAATCCCCACACAATGATGAATATAAGGTCCCTCCACCAGCTTTGCCTCCAGCCGTTTCAGGTTTTCCACCTCCACCCACAGATAGGTGCCCTTGGTATAAGGTCCCTCCACCGTTCTCGCTTTGCCAAGCAATAAGGAATACTCTCCATTGTCCCCGTCAAAGCGGCACAACGTCAGCTCTCCCTCCTTCGCGAGTGCTTCCACCGCACCCGGATGAGAAAAAGCCAATGGATAACCAATGGATGGCTTTTCTCTCGCCACAGAGATCGGCCACGGTCCACAGTGCTGCAAAAGCTCGCCATTCTCATTGTCGGGATGCCTTACCGTCCAGTCAGCAAAAAAGCTTCTCGCCTCATCCATCCCTGCCGCCTCCACAAGCAGCGCTGTGATTGCACCATGAATGTCCGTCTCACAGACTACTGGAAACCCTTCCTCATTTAGCAGCGCATTTGCCGCACAAGGCATAATACCAAGCTCACCCTGCAATGCGTTCCAGCACTGAATTGCCGCCGCGTTGCAGCCATACCGATTCGCCAGTCTTTTCATCGCTACCTTAAGCGCCGCAATCCTCTCAAGCTCTGCATCCTTTACCTCTATCTTAAAATTCTTCCGGCAATACGCAATGGTTTCCTCCACTTCCGTCTTATCCTCCAGTGCCTTCTTAACCTCTGTTGTAAGCTCCGGCATAGGGATAGGAGAAAGCTGAATCTGAAACTTCTCCAGAAGCTCTCCCTCGTTGCACATCGTGGACCAGAAATCAAATGGCCGCGGTCCAACCTGCAGAATCCTTGTACTCCGAAATACCTTAACCACATTGCAGACAGCAAGAAACGTTTTGATTCCTCTCTCAAATGCTTCGTCCTCCAGCCTGCAATTGGTCATATAGGTAAATGGCGCCTGAAACCGGCGAAGCACTTTCCCCGTGGCAAAAAGTCCACACTGACTGTCTCTTAAGCGGATTCCATTTTCATCAGGGCGTTCATCTCTCGGCCCCCATAAAAGAACAGGAACACCAAGCTCCTTCGCAAGCCTTGCCACTTCATACTCTGTCCCAAAATTTCCGTGCGGAAAGAAAACACCATCAACCTTCGCCGCCTTAAATTTCTGCGCAATGCGTATTCTGTCCTCCTCATTGTGCAAAAGTCCATCCTCCGCAATATCACAAATATCCACAAAATTTACATGAAGCTCCTTTAAACGCTCCCTTGTCAAATCGGCATACTTAACCGCATCCGGCGCTGAAAAAATACTTCTTCTAGTAGGCGCAAGCCCAATCACTATATTTGCCATCTGATAACCCCATTTCTGCACCGTTTTCTGTATTTGACAACCCATGCCAAACCGTGCAAAAACATGGGATGCCTCGTTCTATCTACAAAAATTCACTATCTTTATCCTAACGTTTTCCCACCTTAATAGCAACTTAATATTAAGTGAATTTTTGTATTTTATTGACTTAATTTACTAAATAATATAGGATAACTATGGAGGGTATTTTTCATGTATCTAATTTTAGACAAAACGCCTGTTTATAACATTTTGAAAAAATATAAGTTTTTGTATAGTCATTTTCGAGAATGGTCCGCATAGACAGTGCAGCTATTTCCTCCGTCACCCCGCTCTCGCTTAGTGAAAAACGTAGCGGATGCTAAGCTCGTGAACTACCTCGCTAAGCACCAACGTTTTTCAATAGGTTC
>CAMWWW010000073.1 GCA_947178015.1 uncultured Clostridia bacterium | reverse complement strand
ATGCGGACCATTCTCGAAAATGATTATGCAAATAACTCTTACAAAAACTTATACTATATGAAATTCCATAAGAGTAAGAAATATCTTGTAAATTTTTCCAGCTTGTCATATAATGTTTGTATTCGAACACCGCAAAAGGGATCGCAGAAAGGAAACGATTATGAAAAGAAAGCTCTCACTCTCTGCTCTTGAGGCGTCTCATCCTGACATGGATTATGCACGGCTGTATTCTTACATTTGCTCTGAGATTGCGCTAGGCAGACTTTCCCCTGTAAAAGCATCTGGTCTGAATGGAAAGAAACCGGCTCTTTTTAACTCTTATTGGAAGTTTGAGCAAGAAAAGGAATATGGGGAGTATAAGGAGGAGCTTGCATATCAATTAAGCCCTTTATTAAAACCCGATTTTTATCTGAAGAATCCCGAACGATATCAGAAGGATAGAGATAAAATCCTGCTGCTCAGTGAGTATTTGAATCAATGTAGCGATCAGTTGAAGATCCCGATGACTATCAATGAGAGAAGCTTTGCCATTTTTCATCGGGAAAAGTTTCTTGATCGGGAGGGTGGCGCCGAGCTGCTTTCTCGTCTAAGTGTCCCGGAAGAACTTCTAAATTTTTATGCCACTTCTGAGCCAATGTCTTATTATTCCCACAGCAAACAGGCACCCCAAGTTATTTTGATAATAGAAAATAAAGATACCTTCTACAGTATGAGAAAATATCTGACAGAGGGAGGCCGTGAGGTGATGGGGCTTATGGTGGGAACTTTGATTTATGGAGGCGGAAAGGGAATTTTGAGAAGTTTTGAGGATTATATCGATGCAGCGGAGCCCTATTTTGCTCATAGGGAAAATAAGCTGTATTATTTTGGGGATTTGGATTATGAGGGAATGTTGATCTATGAGCTGCTTTCGAGAAAGTATGGAGATAGAAAGCAGATAGAATTGTTTGTCGGAGCATATGAGCGGATGGTGCAAAAGGCGGAACAGATTGGATTTGATAGTCTGCCGATGCGGAGAGAGGGACAGAATACACATGCGGGAGAATATTTTCTTTCGTGGTTTTCGGATGAGGTCAGAGGGAAAATGCAGAGGATTTTGGAGAGTGATCGATATATTCCACAGGAGATTTTACATGTGGGCGAATATCCGCTGTAATGGGAAGGTGAGTCTACAAAAATTGGAATTGACATGTTGCGTCAGCGCTGTTTGTCCCAAAATGGGTGGATGTGTATAAGCAGCGCAGAAATGGGGAGTAGTATGGAGTTTTTAAAGGATTTTCATAAGCGCATGAGAAGTGCGGGCAGATATGCGGTTCTGATGAACAATAGTCTGCAAAAGACAACATGGAAGCAGTATGGCATTGAGGGCATGGAGGATCAAGTAAATATAATCTTTACCGTGCTTTTGTTTATTATGGAATATTCTTTAAAAGAGGAGGATTGTACATTAGATCAGATTGCAGAGTTTATTGGGGCAGTCGATGATATGTATTATAGAAGGGGCTATTCGCGTGAGGAACAGCGGGAATTGGCGGATTTTATTGTAAATGTTATCTTGAGTAATTCTGGTTCCGCCATGTATTTTAAAGGGTATCATTATGAAGAAAGAAGATATGAGGAGATTCCTATTAGTTATATTGCCAACAAGATTATCTATCAGGACGGCGGCGTCAGGCGAACCTCCTATTTTTTGACGGATGAAGGCTACAACCTGATGTTGTCGACCATGGAGCTTGAGAATAATTTAAAGCTTACGGTGCATGAGATGCTGTTTAAGCTGCATCTGGAAAAGGCGGATTATGGCAGGGCAGTTCATGATATAAAAAATGTATTTGAGCAGCTTCGGATACAGAATCAAAAGATTCAGGAAGCGATGCGCAGAATTCGGCAAAATGCACTTTCTTATTCGGTGGAGGAGTACAGACAGATTGTTGAGGAAAATATAGAGACAATAGAGAGAACGAGGCAGGAATTTAAGGTGCATAAGGAGGTTGTGGAGGCGCGGGAGAGAGAGTTTGAGGAGCAGGACATCCATATCAGCGCGCTCTCGGATAAGGATAGAGAGAGTTTGGAAAGCCTGCGGATGATAGAGGGGTATTTAAGCCAGTCTCTGGATGAGCATCAGAGAATATTAAACGAGCATTTTGATCTAAAGACCTTATATGATATGGAGCTAGAAAATTATTCGAATATGACGATGGTGCAGAGGTTTTATTTTCGAAGCGAGATTTATGATCGGATTTTGGCAGATGCTTCTTTGCTTGGAGCGGCTCATGAAATAATTAAGCCGCTTTTTTTGAGGGCGCCAGATAAGAGATACCATCCTGAGAAGGCATTTGAGTACCAAAGAAGACTGAGGAGGGAGGCAAAGGAGGATGAGCCGATCGCGCTGGATTTTGATGAGGAGGCATATGAGGAGGAGCAGGAACGGCGGGCGAGAGAGCGATTAAAGAAATATGAGGAAAGTCTTGTGTTGATGCTTTCTTTGATGGCTGAGAGGGGCAGAATCACTTTGTCGGAGCTAAAAGATGAAATATTTGCCAAAAAGGGGGAGGTGTTGCTCCCAACTCTTGAGATTTTTCGTGAGATTATGATAGAGCTGCTGACCGCAGAGACCATGGATCTGATGGCGCTTGAGAGGGAGCAGAGGGAATACTTGCTTGAGAATTCTGGAAGTTTTCAGCTAAATGAGATGTTATTACGTATCAGGCAGAAGCCGGAGCTTGCGCATATCAAGATATTACATGCCGCGCGCACGGCAGGGGAGGAGCGAGTCTGCTTTGAGCATGTAGCATCAGAAAGTGGAGAGTACAAGACGATTCGCTGCTCGGATGTGGAGCTCTGGTGTGAATAGGGCATATAGAAGGAAGAGTGGGGGTTGTTATGGCATATGAGATGGAGAGCATAAGGCTGAGTCAGTTGGTATTTAATCATTTATTGCGGCATGGCAGTTTGTCGGAGGAAGAGGACGCGGATTTATTTAAGGCGTATGTGGAGCATGAGGATATTATGAATCTGGTAAAAAGCCAAGGGGAGATTGCTGAGTGTATGGTGGAGCGCTATGGGAGCGTGATTTACATGATGCCGGAGGTCAGCAATAACTTTTTGGGGTATTCAAAGGCGGAGCTGAAGAGGGAGCTTTGTCGGTCAGGGGCGACGGATAAGGAGTATTATCTGTCGCAGTTTATTATATTGACCTTATTTGCAGAGTTTTATGACGGGCAGGGCGGCCGATGCAAAGCAAGAGATTTTATTAAGATGGGCGAGCTGCAAAATAGGATTTCAGAGCGGCTGCGGATCGGAGCAGGACAGGAAGAAGAGTCGGAAAGGATGGGGCTTGACTACAGAAGCATGAGCGAGGCATTTGAATCTTTGCGCAGCGAGGACAAGAATTCCAGAAAAAAGACCACAAAGGAAGGTATGATGAATGGGGTGATGGATTTTCTGGAAAAACAGGGACTGGTTATTTATATTCATGAAGATGAGATGCTGAAGACCACAAAGAAGCTGGATGACATTATGGAGTTAAAGATACTGAATAAGAATAATTATCGTCAGCTTCTCAAAGCGCTGGGCGTTCAGGAGGAGACAGTGGATGAGTAAAATAAATCGAATACGGATTATGAACCTGAATTATAACGGGAATACCATCCGCATAGACGACGAGATGTTTGAGCTAAATGGAGAATCCACCCTTTTGTCTTTAAGAAATGGCGGCGGCAAGACCGTATTGGTTCAGATGGTGATTAGCTTATTTGTAAATAAAGCATATAGGGATTTTGACGACAGACCATTTAAAAGCTATTTTACAACAAACCGCCCTACTTTTTTGATGACGGAGTGGGCGCTGGATTATGGGCAGGGATATTTTCTTGCTGGAATGATGGTGAGAAAATCTCAAAATACCGAGGAGACGAATAATGAAGAGCTTGAAATCTACACGTTTACTGGGTTTTACCGTTCCGCATGTCCTTATGATATTGTAAACTTTCCTGTGATAGAAAAAAGCTCGCAGGGAAGGCTGTTAAAGGGATTTGGCGCATGTCTGCGGGAATTTGAGGAGCTAAAGAAAAATAAGGATTATCATTTTACTTATTATGATATGTCCTCCGTCTATCAGCGGAAACAGTATTTTTCTAAATTAAAGGAATATCAGATCAATAATAAGGAATGGGAAGGTATTATCAAGAAGGTTAATCTTAAGGAATGTGGCTTGTCAGAGCTTTTCACCAATGCGAAGGATGAAAAGGGATTGACGGAGAGATGGCTTCTTGACGCAGTGGAAAATAAGCTCAACCAAGGAAATACCCGATTCAAGAGCTTTCAGTCTTTGGCATTAAAGCTAATCCGGCAATATCGGGAAAATCAGAACAGTTTCCAGAGAAAGGAAAGGATTGACCAATACTTTGTGGATGCGGAGGAAATGGCGGGACAGATAGATGGATATTGCGATGCGGAGGAAGAGCTTCAAAGGCAGAAAAGCCGGATAGCAGCGTTTATCAAAGAGCTTGCTTTGCGGACAGAGCGTCTTATTGTGGATAGGGAGAAAAAAGAGCAGGAGATTCTTTCTCTGGAACAGCGGCTTAAGGATATTGAGCATGAGAAGTGCTCTTTTGAAATCTGGCAGTTGGAGGATCAGAGAAAGGATATGCTTCAAAGGCGGATTGAGTCTGAGCTTCGTATTACTAAAAGTGTGTATGCAAAGGAGGAGGCGGAGAAACGGCTGTGTCTTTATCAGTGTGCAGGCCTTTATATAGAACAGATGGATTTCCAGAGAAGGGTATCCAGCTTGCAGGCAAAGCGGGCGGTACTTCTTGATGAACAAAAGGATCGTGATCAGGAGAGAAAGAGAATAGGAAGCAGCCTGTATCAGTATTATCAGAAACGGATCACGCAGGGGGAGATGGAGCGGAAAGAAAAGGAAGGCGAGCTTAAGCATACCAAAACAAAGCGGGATATTTGTGCGGCAGATTATGAGAAGGAGATTCGCATGTTAGGGGAAATTTCTGGCAGGCTTGGCGGTCTGCTTGCGCAGATTCGCTCTTATGATAAGGTAGAACAGAGATTTTATGAAAGATTTTTAAAGAAAAGAGCAGATGTAGAGCTTGCGAGAAATCTTTTGGGGGAATATGAGGAGGGAACGCTTGCTTTATATAAAAAGAAGTTTCAGGAGGAGCTGACACAGCTTTCTGTGGAGCTTGGCAAGTGTTCAGAGCAGATCCATGCGCTTAAGTCTAAAGAGGAAGCGTTGATTGAGGAGGGCGAAAGGCTTTCGCTTGACAGCAGTAAGTGTGAACAGGAGCTTGCGCAGCTAAAGAGAGAATACCAGTCCATGCAGGAGGAGAAGGAGCGCAGAAGAAGCATTATGCGTTATATGGAACTTGCAGAGGAGGAGCTGGATCATAAGGAGCTTCTGCTTGCGAGACTGGATGGGAGAATGGAAGAGCTTGCAGAAGAAAGGACAGCCTGCATTGAGAAACAGAGGGCTTTTCAAAAGGAATATGAGAATCTCAGCCAAGGCAGAATAGTGGAGCTGCCAGAAAATATGGCAGAATATTTAAAAGAGCATGGAATCGATCTTATCTATGGCATGGAATGGCTGAAAAAGAATCAGAGAAGCGCAGAGGAAAACCAGAGACTGACAGAGGAGAACCCTTTTCTTCCCTACAGCATTATACTTGGCAGAGATGTGGTGAAAAGACTTAGGGAGGCGAAAAAGGAAATCTATACCAGCTTTCCTATTCCGATCGTTGTGAGGGAGGAACTTGACAAGGCGCTTGCGATGGCGGAGGGAGGAATCCTTTCCTTTGGCTCCATTCATTTCTTTGTGATGTTTAACAAGCATCTGCTGCACCCAGAGGCGCTTGCAAAACTGTTAAAAGAAAAGCAGCAGGAAATCAAGCTGTGGAAAGAGCAGGCGGAGAGAAAGAAAAAGGAGATTCAGGAATATCAAAGTTATCGGAATTGTATAGAACGTCAGATCTATTCCGAAGCATTGCTGAAAGAAAATCAGAGAAAAACGCAGCTATGCATAGAGAGACATGCAAAACTGTCGGATACATACGTGTTGTGCAGGCAGGAGAAAAAGAAAAATCATATCGAACAGGAGCAGGCAAGAAAGCGGCTGGAGGAAAGAAAAGAAGCACAACAGACGGCGCAGAGAAGACAGGAGGAATTTGACGAGCTTATAGCCGCCTATGAGAGTTATCTGTCAGACAGGCTGGAGAGAGAGCGTCTTAATAAAAAGGAAAAGAGCACGAGGGAAAAGGCAGAATGGCATAAGGAGGAGGAACGAAGGCTTGCGGATCAGATAATCTATCTCAAGGATATAAAAAAAGGGATCGACGGGGAATTGGCTGAGCACAGAAAACAGAAAGCTCTTTATCAATCCTATGAAAAAGAGCCAGAATGGGAAGAGCCAGCAGATTATGCCGCGCTGGAGGCAAGATACCATGCCATCACAGAGGGGGATATCCGCCACCATTGAGGAGCTGAACCATGATTTGCAGGAAGAAATCCGAAGACTAGAGAAGAAAACAGCAGAGCTAAAAAGAAGAAATCGCTATCAGTTTCGGGAGGAGGCGTACCAATCCCTTTCTTATTCAGAGGATAGGACAGAGCATCTTGAAGAGCAGATCCGAACGGCAGCGAGGGAGGAAAATGCCGCGAAGGAGGAGAATAAAGAGCTGGAAAATCAGATTGCCAAACTGGATGTAAAGCTGGAATATGCCAAAAAGCATATGGAGGAAAAGACAGGATACAAGGAGTTGGTGCCGCGAGAGCAGATTAGCGGCACAGACTTTGACGATAGTTTAAAGCTGGCAGGTTACGAATGGGAAAAGAAAAAAGCAGAAGAAAGAGCTTTTGCAGAGCAGCTTGATGCTTGTAAAAGCACACAGGACGCGATGGCAGAATATATGGATTTTTCTATAACCTGTCAGGTGGAGGAAAGGAGTATTTCCGCTCTATCAAGGGAGGAGCTAAATCAATATCAGGGAAAGCTGCGGCGTGATCTTCGCAGGCGAACCGAACAGAGAGAGGAACAAAGGCGTCTGACACAAGAACAGATAAGGAAATGCGCGGCAAAGGAAATCTATCAGAATGACTTTTTTAGAAAGGGGTTTGAAAATCTGCTTTCCCTCGTTGATAAGGGGAAGGATCTCAAGTTACAGCTTGCGACGTTGATCGCTTCTTATGATAGTATACAGAAGAAGTTGCAGGTGGATCTGGAAAATATCGAAAAGGAGCGAAAAAGCACAGAGGAGATATTTTTTGATTATGTAAAAGACATCGACGATCATATGCGCCAGATTGACAAAAATTCCTCCATTACCGTCCGAGGAAAAAATATCCGTATGCTTCGGATTCAGGTTCCAGCATGGGAGGAAAATAGGGAGTTATATCAGAAAAGAATACAAGACTTTACGGAGGAATATATAAAATGGGGTCTTGATGCCGCGGAGAAAAATCAAAATATAGACGAGCTGCTTGGAAAGTGGATCACGACGAAAAAGCTGTATGATGATGTGGTGGGGATACGAAATATTGGGATTCGCCTTTATAAAATAGAAGCGGAGCGTGAAGTTCCTATCTCATGGGCGGAGGTATCAGCAAATTCCGGCGGAGAGGGATTTTTATCAGCATTTGTGATATTGTCTAGCTTGCTAAGCTATATGAGGCGGGATGAGTCCGATCTCTTTGCCTCCGGGGAGGAGGGAAAGGTGCTGATTATGGACAATCCCTTTGCGCAGACCAATGCGGTGCATTTGTTAAAACCACTGATGGATATGGCGAAAAAGACAAATACACAGCTTATCTGTCTGTCCGGGCTGGGAGGAGACTCCATCTATAACCGATTTGATAATATTTATGTTCTTAACGTGGTAAATTCAAAAATAAAACAGGGATTACAATATCTAAAAAGCGAGCACATCAAAGGAGAGGAAAACAAAACCATGGTGCTGTCGCAGTTTCAGACAGAACAGATCGAGACGGTTTGACGCTCTTTTGATGCATGGAGAGAGTTTAGAGCCAAGATTATGCAATTATCATAATCGGCAAAACGATCAACAAAAAGCGGGAGTATGATATGGAAATTACAGAAGAGACGCTGCAAATGATTAAAGAGCATTTGCCTTCACCCGGACAGGCTATTTTCGACAGGCTGACAGCCCCCTCAAAAGGGGCTGTCAGTCTGTCAATCAAATTCCCACATAACAGCCCGATTGATATAATAGCCGGGGTTCTGGATAAATTGTTCCCAAGTGGCAACCGCGTGGAATATATCATGCTCTATGTCCAAGAACCAGATCTTTCTCGACTGTGGTTCCCAGAGGAGCATCACCGCAAAGTCCTCGCTGTCCTCTACCAGAGAGAGGAGCGGTTGTTCTTGGTAACAAATCTCCGCCACATCTGTATAGGCAAAGAGACGGACCCAGCCAAGATGCTCCCCCTCCGGGAATTTCAGCAGCAATGGACCAGTCTTAAAGTAGTCCCGCATCTCTGCTGGCACCTGATAGCGCTCAAACAGTGCATCTTGATTTGCCTCTGTGATCGCTGGTTCTATGGACTTGATAAACTTTGCTGTTTTCATATGTCCGTTGGACCGAGCGGCAGTGTAAGGGCGATAGCCATACTTGTCCTTGATGGTCAGGTCCGCTCCCTGCTTCACAAGAAAGCGCACCATCTCCGTATGCCCATAGACAGCTGCCCGCAGGACCGGTGTGCCGTGGCCGTTGCTCTGGCTGTTCACATCGACCCCAGCTCCAAGCAGGTAGGTCGCCACAGCACGGTTGTTGTCACTGGCGGCGTAGCAAAGGGCGGTTCCGCCTAGTTCCCGGAGAGGCAGAGCCAGCCGATCCAACAGCGCCGGACAGGAATCATCCCACACATTCGACAGATTAAGGAACAGACAAGTGATGTCCTTTTCCTTTTTACCAAACTGTCCGCCATGATCCAGCATATAATCCAGCAGAGCAAAATTTTTTTTGCGGATAGCCATAAGAAGAGCGTCGCTCTTGGGTCCTAAGTCCACCAGACCATGATCGATAAGCATTTTGACGATCTCTATCTGGTCGTGGGCTAAGGCAAAACAGAAGGCATCGGAGTAGATGGTCATTTCCTTTTTGTCTAGATGCACGATCGTTGGGATATTTTTCCGCAGTTCCACAATCTGGCCCTTCTTAAAGAGCAGGCTTCCGTCCTCTATCATGCGGCGCACGGCCTCGATATCGCCGGCCAAAATCGCCTCGCCCGCTGGAGGCATAGATGGTTTTTTATACATAGAGAAATCCCTCCTTTATCTGTTACTTACACCAGTTTACAACTTTTTCATTCATCTACTTGTTTCAAACATAACTGTTTCAA
>CAMWWW010000072.1 GCA_947178015.1 uncultured Clostridia bacterium | reverse complement strand
ATATAAAGAAGTCTAGCCTAACCTTTGCGCCGGAGGCAGGTTCCCAAAGGCTTAGGAATGTAATTAATAAAGGACTTACCGAGGAAATGATTCTTGAGGGCGCCGCACAAGCATTTCATGGAGGATGGAATCGGGTAAAGCTCTATTTTATGCTTGGACTTCCCACCGAAACGGTGGAGGATATGGAAGAAATTGCTGTCCTTGCTGACAAGATTGCCAGATTGTACTATGCCGAGATTCCAAAGGAGCAGCGCACAGGCAAAGTTCAGGTGACAGCAAGCACATCCTTTTTTGTGCCGAAGCCATTTACGCCGTTTCAATGGGCTCCTATGTGCACCAAAGAAGACTATCTCTCCAAAGCAAGGATTGTCAATTCCAAGATGAAGGAAATGTTAAACCATAAAAGTTTGAAATATAACTGGCATGAGGCGGATGTCACAGTGCTGGAAGGCGTGCTTGCCAGAGGAGACCGCCGCATTGGAAAGGTGATTTTGCGTGCTTATCAGAAGGGGTGTTTATATGATGCATGGTCCGAGAGCTTTCAAAATAAATTATGGATGGAAGCTTTTGAGGAGGAAGGGATCGATATTGCCTTCTATAATTTGCGTGAACGAGATCTGAACGAACTGCTGCCATGGGATTTTATTGACGCAGGAGTGACAAAAGAATTTTTAAAAAGAGAGTGGGAGAGAGCAAAGCAAGAGCTTGTGACGCCAAATTGTCGTGTGTCCTGCTCAGGATGCGGCGCAAAGGTATTTGGAGGAGGTGTCTGTTACGAAGCTAAGAATTAAATTTGCAAAACGGGGCAATATGAAATATATTGGGCATCTTGATATAATGCGTTATTTTCAGAAGGCGATGCGGCGCGCGAATATTGATATCGCTTATACGGAAGGCTTTTCTCCTCATCAGAAAATGTCCTTTGCTTCTCCTCTGGGCGTGGGGCTTACCAGCGAAGGAGAATATTTTGATATTGAGGTGTACTCGGCGGGAACGAGCAAGGAGATGATACATGTATTAAATGCCGTGATGGTGGATGGAATGGAAGTGCTAAGTGTCCGAAAGCTGCCGGAGAACGCACAGAATGGAATGTCTTTGGTGGCGGCAGCAGATTATAAGCTGGAATTTCGCGAAGGCTATGAACCAGAACAAACATTGGATATGGATTTTCTGACCTTTGAAAAGGCTTTTTCTGAGTTTATCAATAGACAAGAAATCTTGATTTTAAAGAAAACCAAAAAAGGAGAGCGTCAGCTTGACTTAAAACCTTTGATCTATTCTGCCTATATAAAAGATAGAGGTATTTTCTTGTCACTCTCTGCCGGAAGCACAGATAATATAAAACCAGAGCTTGTGATGGAAGCATTTTATAACACCCTTGAAAGACAGAAACCAGAATTTGCTTTTCAGATTACAAGGCTTGAGGTTTACGCTGATATGGGAGAAAGGAAGCTCGTTCCGCTGGGTGAGCTTGGACAGGACATTGAATAATAACCAAAAACAAAAGAAATTAATTATTACATCCTACCAGAGTGGAATTCTGATCGCTCTTTTTGAGAATGGAGAGGCGGTCGAGCTTCAATATGAGGCGGATCAGGAAGAGAACCTTTTGGGAAATATCTATGTCGGGCGGGTGGAGAAGGTTGTAAAAAATATAGATGCTGCCTTTCTTTCTTTTGGCAAGAATCGGACGGGCTATTATTCCCAAAAGGATAATACATGTCCCTGTTTTTTAAATCCCAAAAAAAATACCACACTAGCACAGGGCGACCTGCTGTTGGTTCAGGTATCCAAGGAACCGGTGAAATCCAAGGAATACACCCTTACCTCTGCTATCAATTTGACTGGCAGGTATGCAGTACTTACCGTTGGCAATACGCAGATGAGCATTTCAGGCAAAATCACGGATACCGCGTGGAGAGATGCCTGCAGGGAGGCTTGTAAGCACTGCTGCACACAAGAATATGGATTTATTGTGAGAACTAATGCAGAAAAAGCCTCTTTTGATACAATTATAAAAGAAATGGAGGAGCTTGCGGATCGTCTTCATTCCATTCAAGAAAAAGCTCGCTGCTTACGTGCACATTCCCTTCTCTTACGTGCGCCCGCCTCCTATCTAAAAAACCTGCGGGATGTATACGATTCCGACTTAACGGAGATCCTAACCGATAAGCCAGAGATTTATCATGAACTAAAAGCATATCTTTGTGAAAATGACCAGACAGAACTTATAGAAAAACTATCCTTGTATCAGGACTCTATGCAGTCGCTTTTTCATTTATATAGCTTTCAGGCAGTGATAGAACATGCCTTGAAAAAAAGAGTATGGCTGAAATCTGGCGCCAATCTGGTGATAGAGCCGACGGAGGCTCTGACGGTGATTGATGTCAATACAGGAAAATATTCCGGCAAGAAAAATGTAGAAGAAACTCGCCTTGCCATTAACAAAGAAGCGGCAAAGGAAATCGCAAAGCAGTTGCGTCTTCGGAATATATCTGGTATTATTATTGTGGATTTTATTAATATGGATTCCAGTCAGGCGGTCACAGAACTACTTGACTATTTCAACACACAGCTCAGGAAAGACCCTGTAAGAACCTATCTTGCCGGAATGACGAATCTAGGTCTTGCAGAAATAACCCGCCAAAAAGGAAGAAAGCCCTTTGCAGAACAGCTTATGGAACTTGAGATGTGCGAAAAATAGCGCAGAAAAGAGGAAAAGAAGAATGAAGAAATTATTTATTGATCCAAATGTAAACAATGGGGATTTGATTATTGCATTAAAGATTATGCAGGGAAATCTAAATCCTGACACGCAGACCGATTTTATTAATCATATGCTGCAGGCAAGATTCCTCTGTCCGGCAATCTTTGATCCAGAGCCAGAAATCAATCCTGAGGGAGTTGCCGTGCTGGGAGACGACGCTAAGGTAATGCTAAGCTCCTTGTCAAACGCAAAAGAGGAGATGTATCTGGTTGCCTACACGGACGCAAAGGAAGCAAGAGAGCACAAGCAGGCAGAAAATCAGCACACGGTGGCGTGCACCTATTTTGATTTCTGTTCTATGGTGCTTCAGGAAAACTCTCCCTATGCGGGATTTGTCATTAATCCATTTTCGGAAAATATTGTGGTGTCAAAAGAGATTATGTTAAACATCAACAAACATGTGCGTCTGAAAAAAGAAGTACAGATTCCAAAGGAAGTTTAACTATTTCATAACTTGCAAAATATCTTTAGCTGATAGACTTATTCTGTTTATCAGCTTTTTTTATACAGATTCGAGCGGAGGAAATAAGCCGCTAAAGGGATTATCCAGTCCACGTGAAAGGAACTGCAATACGAAAAATGTGTAAGGATTCTCATAAAAATCTCACAAAAATTTTACAAATAGCAAGTATACTGATAAAAACGGTACGATTAGAGTTTGGTGGAGGGAGGATAAACCGGATGAAAAAGATGCTGATTGTGGATGACGACGCACATATTAGAAATCTTGTAAAAGTATATGCAGAATTGGATGGATTTGCATGCAGCGAGGCAGAGGATGCAAATCAAGCGCTGAAATTTGTATCAAACACAGATTTCGACATTGTGATTCTGGACATTATGATGCCGGGAAAAGACGGCTATGAAGCACTTGCGGAAATACGAGAGTATTCGCAGGTTCCAGTGATTATGCTGACTGCGCGAAGTGAGGAATATGATAAGCTGATGGGTTTTCATCTTGGAGCTGATGATTATGTATCAAAGCCGTTTAGCCCGAAAGAGCTGATGGCTCGCGTGGGCGCGGTGATGAAGCGCAGCAGAAACGAGGGGAATCCCATTATTAAAATTGGCGATCTTTCGATTCGCATAGATAAAAGGCTTGTTCTGGCAGGCGGAAAAACCATCAGCCTTCCGCCGAAGGAGTTTGACCTTCTTGTTAAGATGGCACAGAATGAGCATATTGTACTGACAAGGGAGCAATTAATGGCTTCCGTCTGGGGATATGAGTATTACGGAGACAGCCGCACCGTGGATACCCATGTAAAATCACTGAGAGAACATCTTGGAGAATACCGAAAAATGATTCAGACCGTTTGGGGAGTGGGATATAAATTTGAATACAAAGAATAATGCCGGAAAAAAAATCTTAGATAAAATGGTAGTCCGGCTGTGGCTGATTATGATGTCGCTTGTGCTATTTACGGTGGGGCTTATGTGGGTGATCCAGCTTGTTGTACTGGAGAGAAATTATACCAGCGCCGCCATCAAAGAGATACAGGAACGTCTGGAACCAGTTATGGAGGAGCTTGCTACAGAAGATCTCGCGGACAACGAAAATCTGATTCCCTATTTGAGCAGGATTGCAAATGGAAAAATGCTGTTGGTGGACGAGAAGGGAAATCTAGTGGCAATGTACAGCTATGGGTATCCCATCAATCTGGAGAGCGGTACGCCAGATATTGTGGTTTGGAAGGATATTGAAAACAGCGATGTCTACCAATTGGTGCTTGACAGAAAGACCTACAACAGACAAAACCGTTCCGGCTCTCGGCTGATTTCTTATGAGATTGGAATCCCCGCATGGTATAACGGGGAAGCGACCTATGTTATTCTTCATCAATCTTTTTCGGAGCTATACGGCGTGCTTGGCATGAACCGCATGCTGCTGATTGTGCTCAGTATCTTGCTTACGCTCGTTTCTGCTGCCATTGCTGCCTGTTTATCACGAAAATTTATACAGCCCATTCATATTATTAAAGAGACCGTAGATGAGCTGGCAAAGGGCAATTTAGAGGCAGTGCCAAATATTACGCAGGGAGATGAGATGGGGCAGCTTGCAGAATCCGTAAAAAAGCTTGGGCAAGCCCTACAAAGGGTAGATGCACTGCGCAAGGAAGTGATTGCTAATGTCTCTCATGAGCTGCGTTCCCCTCTTGCCTTGATTGGGGGATACGCGGAAATGGTTCGCGACATCCATTGGAAGGATACCACCAAGAGAGAGGAGGACTTGGATCTGATTATGAGGGAAGCCCGCCGGATGAGCGAGATGGTAAGTGACATCTTGGATTATTCCCAGTTACAGGCAGGGTACTTGCAGTTACGCAAGGATTGGTATAACCTTTGTGAGATTGTGGAGTCGGAAGTTCTTCTGTGTGAACAGAGTGCAGCAGAGCATCAAATCAGCATACAGAGTATATTGGAACAGAAGGAGATCATGGTATATGTCGATGCACTGAAAATCAGTCAGGTAGTACGGAATCTATTATATAACGCAATTAACCATACAAAAGATGGACATTTGGTGATAGTAAACATTACCGAAGACAGCGTGGCGTGTATCGTCGAAGTAAAAAATGCGGGAGAGCCCATTCCAGAAGAAGAGAGAGAATTGATATGGGAGAGGTATCAGAGAAGCCAGCATCAGGGGGGCCGAAGAGAAGGGACGGGACTGGGGCTTTCTATTGTCAGCACTATTTTAAAGGCACATGAGATGCCCTATGGCGTGGATTTCCACGATGGTATGACAGTATTTTGGTTTCAGTACCGAAAGGAAAAGTATTCGGCTAAAGATACCTTATAGGATACGGAGGGAAGAAAGCAACACATGGACAGAGGACACAACGAGCAGGCTCAAAAAGTAATAGAACAGGTAAATAAAGCCATCTTAGGCAAGGAAAAGGAAGTGCGAGAGATTATGCTTGCATTTTTGGCAAATGGACATATTCTGTTGGAGGACATTCCCGGAGTAGGAAAGACCACGCTCGCTCTTGCTTTCTCCATGGCGATGGAGTTGGATTACAGGCGAGTGCAGTTTACGCCGGATGTTATGCCCTCCGATCTGACAGGATTTTCTATCTATCGCAGGGAGGAGGAACGCTTTGTCTACCAGCCGGGCAGTATATTTTGTAATCTGCTCTTGGCGGATGAGATCAATCGTGCTTCCCCTAAAACCCAGTCCGCATTGCTGGAAGTCATGGAAGAGCATAAATGTACAGTGGAAGGAATTACAAGGGAAGTCCCAAGCCCGTTTATGGTGATTGCAACCCAAAACCCGCTCGGCAGCGCAGGAACACAGTATCTTCCCGAAGCGCAGCTCGACCGCTTTATGGTGGCGATGACGCTTGGGTATCCCGATTTTGAAAGCGAGCTTTCTATAGCGATGGAAGTGGGGAAAATGGGACGGCTCGAACCCATCCAGAAAGTGCTGGACAGAGGTATGCTAAAGCAGATGCAAGATGAGATTCATACTATCTATATCAAAAAAGAATTATACCAATATATTCTGACGTTGATAACGGCCACAAGAAACCATCCATATATCGAGAGAGGGGCCAGCCCCAGAGCAACGATTGCCATGGTAAAGTTAGCAAAGGCAAGCGCATGGATGGAAGGGAGAGATTTTGTAACGCCAAATGATATTGTAAATCAGTTCCCATATGTTGTCTCACACCGCATTATCCTGAGCACAGCGGCACGGATGGAGCACATATCCAGAGAACAGGTTATCACAAAGATTATACAACAAGTACCAAAACCAGCGATGGGGGAAAAGGGGAGATGAGAAGATTTTTGTTTATCCTTCTTGTTCTTCTTACCTTCTATCTGGCAGGCGTATACCGGTATCTGCCGCTGATGGTTCTTTCTATTATAGAAGCAGTCTATTTTGTACTCTCGTTTTTTCTGTCTCTTTATTTTAGACGACATCTTTTTATAGAAGCACTTCGTCACAGTGACTGCGCAAAGAAGGGAGAACGGCTTGTGTGCGGCATCCAAGTGGTCAATAACGGAAAGCTTCCCGTCAGTCGTTTTGGGATAAGGCTATGGTATGGGTATCACTTCCATAAAAAGAAAATGCGAAAGAAAAAATCAAAAATAATCTATGGCGGCTGCGACTGTGGAGAATCTGTTCTAAATTTTGAAATATCTGGCCAGTATTGTGGAAGGATGTATCTACAAATGGACCATTTATATACTTATGATTATCTGTCCTTGTTTTCTGCGCGGGGAGAGATAAAGGAGAACATAGAGGTTGCCATATTCCCTCAGGAAAAGGCGCTTTCTATGGATCTCTCTTCCCTTTCCTATCAGGAAACGAACCAGTCGCAGGAATTGACCGCACAGCAGGGTGCGGATGCTCACAGCGAGATCCGGCAGCTTAGAGAGTATCGCATGGAGGATTCCGACCGCTACATTCACTGGAAACAGAGTGCAAGAATAGGAAAACTTGTGGTGAAGGAGTATGAGAGAGAAACGGATTTTGCAGTGGATCTGCTTCTGGATGTAGCGGGATTGGATAAAGCAAAAGCAGCGGAATTGGATGCCTTTTATGAGCTGACTTCAGCGATAGTGCTGGGACTTTTAAAACAATCCGCCGTGATTCGAGTACATTGGTATCATGCAGGTCAAAAATGTCTTGTTGATACCAAAGTGATTTGTGAAGAACAGTGCCGTGATATGCTGTTAGAGCTTTATCGCACAGAAAAGTACGCAGATGATTCTGCACAGGAAAAAGCGGAGCTGGAAACGTACTTTATGGCGCAAGGCGGCGCCTTTAGGCTGGGTATTGATTTGTGCTGGTACTGGAATGAAACACTTATTTTCCAGTTTTCTTGTAAAAAATTAGAGGAACAGATTATACAAGGAAGCTATGTGATTTAGCTGAAATAGAGAGTGAAACGGAGGCATAACCATGGGAAATAATGGGATTGAGATAAGGAGTGGTTCAGAAGAAGCAAAAGAGAAAAAACGACCTCTCGCCGCACTTTTGTTTTTAAATGTGGGAGTATGTGGAATCTTATCGCTTCTTCATTCCATAAAAGGAATTTCCTTTTCCATGTGGATGGTTTCTATCGCAGCCATCGCATTATGCTGGCTTATCTGGTATACCTATTATGGCAAAAGGAAGCTCTTTTTCCTGCTTGTTCTTATATCGATTCTGGTCTGTCAAGTAACGATATATCGAATAGGAGATACCTTGATGGAGCAGATAGTACATAGTATCACATGCATTATCGATGGGACTACAGAGCCAATGCCGATTCTGGAGACGGCAATGCTGTTTGCCGTGGTGATTTCTTTTCTTATGGCAGCGGTTGAGTTTTGGATAAAAAGTCATTTTATCCTATATCTGTTGACCACAGGACTGCTGCTGGTATCGCCAATCTGGGGGATTCGAGCAGGTATGCAGGAAATTTTGCTGCTCGCCTTATTCCAGATAACGTTCTGGGTTATGGAGATAGCGGAACGGAAATATGGAAAAAGAGGATTTCATAGAAAACTATATTTTGGTGGAATAAAAAAACGCAGCTTGTCTGGAAAAAGCGGCATTGCAGCAGGGATGATACTGGCAGCTCTTTTTCTTATTGTATTTCCGATTGCAGCCGCTTCTACAGAGAAATTATATGGTTTTGTGTATGATATAGAAGGAAAGACCTACCAGATGATCCATCGTCTGTCAGGAAGGGCGGACGAGCTGATCACCGGAGGAAAGATTCATGGAGAAAATAACTATCGGACAGGAGCGGCACATCTGGAGCTGGAGGCTTCCATACAGCCGTCAGAGGTACTTTATTTACGAGGCTTTGGCGGAGGTACCTATATAGGCGGCAACTGGATTCGCTCCAGCGATGAGGCGCTGTTTGCGAATATTATGGAGAGATCTGACTGGCAGAACAATCAGATTTCAATAGCGAGCAGATATTATGGAATGTATTTTGTGATGAACAGTAATATGCAGCGAAAGGAGGAGGAGCGACCGCAAGCAGTCACGTTGACAGTAAAACATTGCAATGGAGTATACGGCAATGCTTATGTTCCCTATTACAGTCAGCGCAACGGCAGTTGGTACCATTATAATGATGTGTATGAATATGGATATGCCAGCCAGCGGGAAGGGTATTCTTACCGATATTTTGAGCAGAAGGACATGATGATTGACTGGGATAATGTTTCAGAGAGCTTTGCATGGCAGCGGAATTGGTATCAACGATTGCAGGAAGCCTATGTGGAGGAAATACAATCTGCCTATACGCAGGTTCCCATCTCTCTTTTGCCTCGTCTGACGGAATTATGTCAGGAAAATCCGCAGAAATCACTAGAAGAAATCACCGCTTTTATCCTTTATACACTCCACAGCAACGCCTCTTATACCTTGACACCGGGATGGGCGCCGCTCAATGAGGATATTGTGGAATATTTTTTATTTGAGGGAGGAAGAGGCTATTGTGAGCATTTTGCGGTAACCGCAACGTTAATGTATCGTCTCTATGGGATTCCTGCCCGGTATGCGACAGGTTACATGGTGGAGCCTTCTGCATTTGAGCAGCAAGGGAATGGCATATGGAAGGCGATGGTTACGGATCAATCGGCTCATGCGTGGGTGGAGATTTTTCTGGAAGATTACGGTTGGACGCCTGTGGAGGTAACACCCGCCACCGATGGAAGCAGCGTGGCATCCTATCCGGGATTTAACAACTCTGTGTTAGGACAGGTTATGCGGAAACGAGGCTGGCAAATGAACAGACCCAATATCGCGGTATCTTCCATAGAGAATGGACAGGAAAGGGCCATACAGGATATCCG
>CAMWWW010000071.1 GCA_947178015.1 uncultured Clostridia bacterium | reverse complement strand
TTTTTAATATACCCGAGGGGGGGTTCTCTTAGAATTTGTGTCGATTCTCTGCGCGGACCATTCTCAAAAATGACTATACAAAAGTTTATGAAAAAGTATAGTTTTTTAAAAATGTAGTAAACTGTTATAAGATTAGACAAAATGTATAGTTTCACTGATGAACAACTGTATTTGTAAAAAAAACATATCTTGACAATTTGTCTAATATAGCGTATTATGTCAACATGCAAGTGTGCAAATTGATCGATAGTCATTTGCTCAATGTAAAGTGATAAAGCGGTAAAGTGCGCACGGCAAATTTTTAAAGGAGGAAAGATATGATGAAAAACAAGAAGTTTCTTGCTCTTGTGTTGGCATCTACCATGGTTGTTTCATTGACAGGCTGTGGCGGAAATTCGAATGATCCAACTACACAAGGCAGCACAAATCCTACAACCAGTGCTACGCAAAGTACTACAACTAGCACACAGAGTGGGACAGATAGTTCTGATCAGGAATATGTATATAAGGATGCCGTCAGCGTGCTCGCTGCGAACTGGAATCCTCATACCTATCAGACTACGGATGACAACTACCTTTTTCCGTATATTGCATGTGGATTTTATGAGGCTGTGTACAATGATGAGTTGCATCCAGTGGAGGGATTAGAGCCTTTTGCAGGCTATAAGTTTATTCCGTCGATGGCTGCAAGCGATCCGGTTGATGTGACGGAGAAGATAAAGGCAGAACATCCTGAATTTGGTATTCCTGAATCCGCTTCTGAAGGCTATGCTTACAGCATCGACCTGAATCAGAAGGCACAGTGGGAGGACGGCACGCCAATCAATGCGGACAGCTATATATATTCCATGAAGGAATTGTTAAATCCGGTTGCTAATAACTATCGTGCAACCGATTATTATAATGGAAATTTTATTATTGCAGGTGCTGAAGCTTATGCGAACGGCGGTAAGAGAAAGTTCCAGATTAACTCTGAGGATGGGGAGACCATGGCATATGCCCTTGCGGATCTGGTAAAGGGTGAGGATGGAACCTATTCCACTGCGGAAGGGTATCCGGCTTTCTTTGGCTTAAATGAGAATTATGCTTGGATGGGCGGCAAGTCCCTGAATGATTATCATACATCAGGACATATACCGGACGAGGTGTGGACCGTGCTTTCCGAGGCTGCGGATGCGCAGAATTACTGCCCGGTGACAGATGAGACAATCGCTGCGTTGTATCAGTTTACAGGAAGCGATGTATGGGGGAATGAGCCAGAGGAGCAGCTTGGCTACTATATCTCTGTCGCTACTTCTTATTATCCTGAGGTAGATTTCTCTACTGTGGGCTTACTTAAGACTGGTGATTATCAGATTACTCTTGTGTTTGCGACGTCAATTAGCGGTTTTAATCTGTATTACAATTTGGCTGGTCAGACATGGCTTGTTAAAGAGGATCTGTACGAGGCAAATAAAAAGATCAATGGAGAGGCATTTACTTCTACTTATAACAGCAGCGTGGAGACTACCTGCAGCTATGGACCATATAAGCTGGTAGAGTTTCAGTCAGATAAGGCACTGCGTCTTGAGAGAAATGAGAATTGGTTTGGATATACCGACGGTCAGCATACTTACAAGGACCCTACGGATGGACAGATCTATGATATGTGGCAGTCTACGGCGATAGAGTGTCAGGTTGTAGCAGAGTCTGCGACAAGCAAGATGATGTTCCTTAAGGGAGAATTGATGACTTATGGTCTTGGCGCAGATGATTTTGATACTTACAGAAATAGTGAGTATGCATTTGCTACTCCAAGGACGACAACGTTCTTCTTTATTATTAATGGTTATATGGATGCCATTAAGAATCGTGAGGCAAGCAGTGATTTCGACAAGACAAAGTATGATCTGGAAACAATGACGCTTAAGTCCTTTAAACAGGCTATAGCGGTGACATACGATAAGGAATTGTTTGCAGGAACCATATCTCCTTCCAGAAAGGGCGGTTATGGACTGATTGGTACTACTTATGTGTATAATCCAGAGACTGGTGCAAAGTACCGCGATACCGATCAGGCAAGACAGGTTTTGTGTGATTTCTATTCTGTAGATACATCCAAGTTCAGCAGTCTGGAGGAAGCTGTGAATTCTATTACAGGTTTTGATCCAGAGGAGGCAAAGGTGCTGTATCAGCAGGCTTATGATGAGGCTTTGGCAGCAGGCTTTATCACAGATGAAAATGGCGACGGCATCTCCGATCAGACCGTTCGCATTGAATATGCTATGAGTACAGATCCGAATGACTTCTTGACAAAGACCATTAATTATCTGAACGAGAAGATGAAGGAAGTGACAGCCGGCACACCATTTGATGGAAAAGTTGAGTTTGTGATGTCCGCGAATTATGGAAATGAGTGGAGCAACAAATTGAGAACCGGTCTGGCTGACACAGCATTGGCTGGATGGAGTGGATCGGCGATGAATCCATTTGATATTATCCGTCTGTATACCAATGGAACCGATCAGCAGTATGATGGAAAATGGTTTGATGCAAGCAAGGTTGATATGACATTGGAGATAAATGGCGAGTCCATTACTATGAATTTAAGACAATGGGCGGAGGCTCTGCTTGGCACAACTATTACAAAGGATGGAAAAGATTATAACTTTGGTGAGGCTTTTGCTGATGTTGATACAAGATTAACCATTCTGTCATCCTTGGAGGGACAGATTCTGCAGACTTATAATTACATTCCTATGCTTGAGGATGCTAGTATGGGTCTTCTGACACAGCAGGCATACTATGTTGTGGATGATTATAGTCCTCTGATGTCACGTGGTGGTGTTCAATATCTGAAGTACAATTACAGCGAGAGTGAGTGGGCAGCGTATGTTGCAGAACAGGGCGGTGAGCTGAAATACTAGAAGCAGTGTGAAATGATGAATTTCACAATCCTGATTTGTATGCCCGCTAAAGCGGACAGATGGGAGTTAGAGTGATATATCTGCTTCACTACTTGCAAAATTAAGCATGGTTTCACAAAAAGCAGGGATTTTTGGGGCTTATGCCCCTGAAATGCCTGCTATTAGTGCAAAGTCCCCCTGTGCAGGTGGCGGCTTTGGGCAGGCTTGTGGGACGCAAAAAACCGGTCGGAGGTAATGTATGGGAAAATACGCTGTAAAAAGAATATTGTTAATGTTGATGACCTTGTTTGTCATCACCTTTATGTGTTTCGTTTTAATTAGGATGCTCCCTCTGGCTGAGCTTCCCATCGGCGATCCTCATTCTGATGTAATTGAGGCACGCAGGGAGGCGGCTGGGTATAATAAGCCCTATTTGGTTCAGTTTGGCATTTTTTTGAAAAATATATTTACAAAATGGGATTGGGGAGTAAGTGACGTGCTCTACTTTGGGCAGGAGGTATCTAATATTTTCGTTTCGAAGCTTCCTGCTACTATGGTTGTCAATCTTTATTCTATCATTTTTAGTATTCCTATCGGAATTATTCTTGGTATTTTTGCAGCTATTAAGAAAAATAGCTGGATAGACCACACGATTTCAACATTGACTATGGTATGCATATCCGTGCCTTCTTTCGTGTATGCATTTATTATACAATACTTTTTATCTTATAAATTGGGCTGGTTTCCTTTTTTGATGAAGTCCGGCACAAATTTCTTTACATGGAGCATGTTTGTCAGTATGCTGCCGGCGGTGATATCGCTTTCTATGGGTGTAATTGCAGGTTTTACGCGAACCACGCGAGCGGAGCTTACCGAGGTGCTGACCAGTGAGTTTATGCTGCTGGCAAGGACGAAGGGACTGACAAGAACGCAGGCTACCGTCCGCCATGCCATGAAAAACTGTATGGTGGTAGTGCTGCCGTCCATTTTTGGACAGTTTATCAGCATTATGTCAGGTTCTTTGATTATTGAGAAGATTTTCTCTGTACCGGGCGTGGGGCAGCTTTATTTGAATTCTATTACCGGCAGGGACTATCCTATGTTCACGATGCTGGTGGTGTTTTATACTACGGTTAGTTTGGCGGCAAGTATTGTGGTAGATATTAGTTATGGGTTTATTGACCCCCGCATTAGAATGGGTTCGAAAAAGTGAGGAAATGGGCTATGGAGAGAAAAGGACAAGAATTGGAACATATTCCAAAGGAGAAATTTGAGTTTGCACAGCTTGACAAGACAATTCAAGATAAAAAGTTCGACACCAAAACCCGCGGCTTTTTTGCAGATGCCATGCTTCGATTTAAGAAGAATAAGTCTTCTGTGATAGCTGCCTATATTCTTAGTTTACTTGCCTTGTATGCAATTGTGGCGCCGATTGTCGCCCCTATTAAGATGGATAATAAGGATAAGGTATATACCAATACCCCTCCTTTTATCCGGGCGATTGCCGATAAGGGATGGGGAATTTTTGACGGCGCTGTGGTGCATGAGAGCCAGAATGAGGCGCAGATGAATTATTGGAAGGGCATCGGGGTGGAGACAGGATATAATCCGGTGATTAAAATTCTGGGAACTTCTGAGACGGTATCCAAATATCGTGGTCAAGATAGAATCTCATATTTTTATAAGATGTCAACCAATAAGTACTATGATGTCGGTGTGGTGTACCGTGTGCTTTCTTACAGTGAGTTTGAGCGTATTCAGGAATGGCAGAATGAAACGGGAATTCAAGTGATTTATCCCTATGTAGAGCCGGAGGCAATCAGCGGCATCACAGATAATCCAAATCTGTGGTATCAGGTAGATTCGAAAGGCTCCGCGGTGCTTGACGAGAATGGAAATTTTATTCCTGTATATTCCACAAATTCTACCATAGAGGGAGCGCCGTATAACAGTATACGGATTCCGGGCGATGACGGCAGCTATATCTACAGTGTCCGCAAATCAGGCTCTGTACAGGCACGGGTTTGTTATTATAATTATTATCAATATTTAAATGGATACGAGCCTCTGTATCTGTTGGGAACCAATGTGTTGGGAGAGGATCTGTTCTGCGGTATCGGCGTTGGAGCAAGATTTTCTTTGATTTTTGCTATTATTGTATCTGCTATTAATTTAACGATTGGCGCGATCTATGGAGCCATTCAAGGTTACTATGGCGGTACGATCGATATGGTGATGGATCGTTTTGCAGATATTTGCTCTGGTATTCCTATGATGGTTGTGACCGTATTATTCCAGCTTCATCTGGCGGCAAAGGTGGGTTCGGTGGGAGCCTTTCTGTTTGCATTTGTCCTTACAGGGTGGATTAGCATGAGTGCGCTGACCAGAAAACAGTTTTACCGCTTTAAAGGGCAGGAGTTTGTCTTTGCGGCGAGGACACTAGGCGCTTCGGACAAACGTCTGATGTTCAAGCATATTTTCCCCAATGCCATGGGTACGATTATCACAAGCTGTGCGCTTGTTATTCCATCTGTAGTATTATCAGAGACAACCATGACCTATCTGGGAATTATCAATATTGCAGACTTTGCCGGAACCAGTATTGGCACATTGCTGGCACAGGGGCAGCCTTCGATGCTGACATCGCCCCATGCCATGTTTTTCCCTTCGATCTATTTTGCATTGCTGCTGATTTGCTTTAATTTGTTCGGCAATGGTTTGCGTGATGCATTTAACCCTACAACAAGAGGAGTGGAGGACTAAGATGGAGAATAAATTATCAGTCAGGAATCTTACTGTATCCTTTCGAACCTCCAACGGCAGAGTACAGGCTGTGCGCGGCATAAATTTTGAGCTTGCCAAAGGAGAGACGCTGTCCATCGTGGGAGAGTCCGGTTCTGGAAAATCTGTGACGAGCAAGGCGATTCTCGGAATACTCGCAGGAAATGCGATTATTGAGGGCGGAGAGATTATCTATGACGGCAAAGATTTGTTAAAAATGTCAGAGAAGGAATTTCATGCAATCCGTGGCGATAAGATTGCAATGATCTTTCAGGACCCGATGTCCAGCTTAAATCCAATTGTGCGAATTGGACGCCAGCTCACGGAGGCGATGATCTTAAAAGGAAAAGCGCGCCAGAGGGAGAGTAGGAGGTGCTTTAATGAGTACCTAAAGGAACTAAAGCAAAATATGACGGCTGCCATTGCCGGGGACGATAAGGAAAAGGCGGCGCAGCTTGCGAAGAAATGTGATGATTTTAATAAATTTGAGTATCAGCATCTAAAGCTGGAGGGCACATACCGCACGGCGCACGAGGCAGCCTTGGAGGCGGTGGATGATATAGAAGCGCTTGTCTTTGAGATGGAGAAGAATGAGGTAAAGGATGCTTCCTATCGACTTAAGGAGCTGGTAAAGCTCTTGAAATCTTCTGTTCATGAGTATGTTGTAAAGGAAGAGGCAGACAAGCTGAAAGCGCTGACAACAGAGCTGGAAAGTGATATAAAGACGGTAAAAAAGCAGGGCACAAGTTATGACGCCATGATTAGAAGGCTGAAGGAGGCGGACGAGATCTTAAAAAGAGCCACCGCCAAGGAAGAACCGAATTTCTTCTGTATGGGCTATTACCAGACCTTCAGCGGAAAGGAGCTTCCTGATAAGAAAGATATCGGCGAGTTAAATAAATATCTGCGCAAATATTTGGATGATAATTTTATGCTGGATTTTATCGCGGATGCCAAGAAGGGCATGATATATGCGGCAGAACTTTCTTATAAAAATAAGCGGGAAGCAATCGATGCTTTAAAGAAATATCTCCCTGTATTTGAGAAGAGTGAGCTGGATGAGAAAGAGAGCCAAGAGGCAGTAAAGATTCTTTCCGAAAAGGTGCTTGCGACGATCAACCGCATGGAGGTTGTGAAGGATAATCTTACCTATACATTCCCAACCAGATTAAAGAGCGAGGTCGGCCGGTATTTTTCCTCTATCACGAAAAATAAGGAGGAGAAAAAACGCTATGAAAAGGCAAAGGCAAAGTATGATAAGCTTGTAAACCGTGGAAAGACCCCTGAGTGGAAGGTCGTGGAGGCAAAGCTTACGGATCTGGATGAGGTGAGAGACGATATCTGTTATCAGATCAAGCGCATGATCGATCATTATCAGGTATCCCTATCCGCCAAGGACAACAGAGATTTTGACGCCGAGACGGAGGCAGGCATTGATTATCTAAAGGAAAATGCTTCAGGCGTAGTAAATAAAGTGACAAAGCAGATTGCGAAAGCAAAGGCAATCAAGCTGATGGAGGAGGTTGGTATCGCGGAGCCTAGAAAACGTTATCGCCAGTATCCATTTGAATTCTCCGGCGGTATGCGCCAGCGTATTGTAATCGCGATCGCCTTGGCGGCGAACCCCGATATTCTGATCTGTGATGAGCCTACAACCGCATTGGATGTGACAATTCAAGCACAGATATTGGAATTGATCAACAAACTGAAAAGAGAGCGTCATCTTTCCATTATCTTTATCACGCACGATCTGGGCGTTGTGGCAAATATGGCGGACCGCATTGCCGTTATGTACGCAGGCAAGGTGGTTGAGTATGGCACGGCGGAGGATATTTTTTATCATGCCGCGCACCCCTACACATGGGCGCTGCTTTCCTCCATGCCAGATTTGGATACCAATGAAAAGCTGGAGGCGATACCCGGAACTCCTCCTAATATGATCTACCCTCCTGTGGGAGATGCATTTGCGGCAAGAAATAAATACGCGATGAAGATAGATTTTGAGCAGCAGCCGCCAATGTTCCAGATTTCCGAGACGCATCACGCCGCCACATGGCTGCTTCATCCCGATGCTCCTAAGGTAGAACCGCCAAAGATAATTGCAGAGAGGATTGCTAGGATGCAGAACAGAAGGGAGAACGAAGATGGAGAAGAATAAAGAGAAAAACTTCCAGAAAAAAAGTGCTTCCTCCGATGAGGTACTGCTGAAGGTAGAGCATCTCTGCCAGTATTTCCCTATGGGCGGCACAGAGCTTAAGGCGGTGGATGATGTCAACTTTGAGATTAAAAAGGGCGAGGTATTCGGACTGGTAGGTGAGTCCGGCTGCGGCAAGACCACTACAGGACGATCCATTATCAAGCTGTACAATATCACTTCAGGCAATGTCTATTTTAAAGGAATCCGCATCGCCGCGGGAAAGCGCTCCTATGTCAATGCCATTAGAGAGGCAAAGAAAACTTACAAAGAAAAAATGGCGGCGGCAAAGAGCGACGAGGAAAAACAGCGCCTGAAAAAAGAGCTGGATGCCATTATTGCTGAGAATAAAAAGAAGATCAAGGAAGCACAGTACGATCAGAAAAACTGTGATAAAGAATATTCTGGTAAGTTAGTAAAAGAACTAAACGAAAAATACCTGCCAAGGCTGGAAAAAGCACAAGGTGAAGAAAAAGAAAAACTCAATAAAGAATATAAAAAAGAGCTTTACAAAGCAAAACACACAAAGCTGGTGACACAGATCCAGATGATTTTTCAGGACCCCATCGCCTCTCTTGATCCCCGAATGACCATACGAGAGATTATCTCGGAGGGGCTGGTTATTCAGGGAGAGAAGGACAAGGAAATTCTGGAAAAGCGTGTGTATGAGATGCTTGAGGTCGTTGGTCTGGTGCGTGAGCACGCAGGAAGATACCCGCATGAGTTTTCCGGTGGACAAAGACAGCGTATTGGCGTCGCGCGGTCCGTTATTATGAACCCCGATCTGATTATCGCTGATGAGCCGGTATCGGCGCTTGACGTATCCATTCAGGCGCAGGTTATTAATCTGTTAAATGATCTAAGAGAGAAGATGGGATTGACGATTCTATTTATCGCCCATGACCTCTCCGTAGTAAAATATTTCTCTGACAGAATCGGCGTTATGTACTTTGGTAAAATGGTGGAACTAGCGTCCTCCGATGAGCTATTTAAAAATCCGCTGCATCCCTATACCAGATCGCTTCTATCTGCGATCCCGCTTCCCGATCCAATCTATGAAAAGAAGCGGAAGAGGATCACATACAATCCTCTGGCAGAGCATGACTACAGCGTAGATCCACCGACCTTTAGGGAGATCAAGCCGGGACATTTTGTACAATGCAATCAGGCAGAGTTTGATGCCTATAAAAAGATTATAAAGGATTAAGATAAGAAGGCATTGCGGGTAGAATAATCGTGATGAATGGAGGAGGAGAATGAACAAAAAGCGTGTGCTTCATTATGCGGTGGGTGCGTGTGCTGCATTGGCAGTATTTGTCGCAGGAATATTTGCACAGGGGCTGTTTCAAGAGCCGGATATAGCAGAACGCTTTGGGATTCTCTCCAACTGTTTTCTATTTCCCGCGGTGCTGATAGGAGGCATCGGCGCGCTGAGCTGGATTGCAAATGAGGGGACCTTTGATATGCTGAGCTATGGGATTGGAACATTTTTTCAGTTTCTGCATCCACAGAAGAAGCGGGAGAGCTTTTATGAATATAAGATGAGGAAGCAGGAAAACCAGAAAGGATGGTTTCAGCACCTTCTTGTAATAGGGATAGTATGCTTTGCGGCAAGTGCAGTCTGTTTATTACTATATTATATATCATAATTTTTTGTAAGAGTAAGAGTTACTTGTATAATCATTTTCGAGAAAGGTTCGCGCAGAGAATCGCCTATAGTCCTCCGTCACC
>CAMWWW010000070.1 GCA_947178015.1 uncultured Clostridia bacterium | reverse complement strand
GTTTTTATGGGGATTGGCTGCCTGTCAGAAGGTTCTATATTTCCTTTTACATAGAGAGCGGCATGTTTGCCTGCCGCCGCTGCCTCCTCTGACACATAATCCACCAGATCATGCACATGAAGGACATTGCCGCAGGCAAATACTCCTTCTATATTGGTCTCAAGACACTCATTCACTCTTGGTCCCGCTGTGATGGGATTTAATTCTACTCCCATCCCCTCTGACAGCTCATTTTCTGGTATCAGCCCAACTGACAACAATAAGGTATCGCAAGAATAGTACTCCTCCGTTCCCGGTATTGGCCTTCTTTTTTCATCTACCTTTGCCAAGACAACTCCTTCAAGCCGTTCTTTTCCTTTGATGTCTATCACAGTATGACTTAACTTCAAAGGTATATCATAATCTTGCAGACATTGTACAATATTTCGCTTAAGTCCGCCCGAATATGGCATAAGCTCCGCCACTACCTTCACCTTCGCACCTTCCAGCGTCATCCTCCTAGCCATTATCAAGCCAATGTCGCCAGAACCAAGAATAACTACCTCTCTGCCCGGCAGATAGCCTTCTATATTGATCAATCTTTGCGCCGTGCCTGCACTAAAGATACCTGCCGGTCGGTATCCCGGTATGGCAAGCGCGCCTCTCGCCCTCTCCCGGCATCCCATCGCCAGAATAATCGCCTTGGCCTGTATAGCAAGCAAACCTTCCTCCCCATTTACCGCCGTCACAACCTTATCCTTGCTGATATGGAGCACCATTGTATTTTTCTTATGTGCAATGGAAAGCTCTTCCAACTGCCGAATATATCGCTCTGCATATTCTGGTCCGGTAAGCTCTTCCTTAAAGGTGTGAAGTCCAAATCCATTATGAATACACTGATTTAAGATTCCACCCAGCTCCTTGTCGCGCTCCAAAAGAAGAATTGAATCTGCGCCGCTTTTTTTGGCAGAAATCGCCGCAGCAAGTCCAGCAGGACCTCCTCCTATAACCACAATATCATATTGATCCATATCCACTCCCCCTGTCAGACGGCTCCGCTAGTATCCGAGATTCTCCGCCAGATTTTGTGATGTCCGTCATAGCTATCCCTCCCTCTCTTGAGAGAATTTCCATGACCCTCGGCATACAGAAACCAGACTGGCACCTGCCCATCCCTGCTCTTGTCCTTCGCTTAATGCCATCTAGCGTTCTCGCTCCAAGAGGCCGCGTGATAGCATCCACAATCTCTCCCTCTGTAATCCCCTCACAGCGGCATATCATATTGCCGTAAGCTGGATTTTTCTTGATCAATGCCTGCCTGTCCTCACGGCTCAGTGAGCTTGGTCTTAAAATCCCTTTTCTCTCTGTTATATAATCCGGCTTTTCTTCTAAGCCAAGCTTCTCCTTTAATAACTGTGCAACCATCTCCCCGATAGCTGGGCTGCTTGCAATTCCCGGCGACTCTATTCCGGCGCAGTCAATAAAACCTTTTGCATCCTCTACTTCCCCGATTATAAAATCCTCTTGATCTGTATGCGCACGAAGCCCGGAAAAAGAAGTAATCATTCTTCCCATCGGAAGATCCTTTACACTCTGCCGTGCCTTTTCCATCACTTCATCCAGCCCTTCTCTTGTGGTATGGATGCCCTCTTTATCCTCTATCTCAACTGCGTTGGGGCCAATTAACAGATTTCCATGAACTGTAGGTGTCACCAGCACTCCCTTTCCAAGTCTGCCCGGCAACGCAAAGATGGTTCTCTCCACATGACTTCCCGCCGCTTTGTCAAGAAGGCAATACTCGCCCCGCCGCGGAACTATCGTAAGCTTATGCGCACTCACCATATTGTGCAGACGGTCCGCATAAACACCCGCCGCATTTACCACATATCTTGTCCGAAGCACATCGCGGCTGGTGTACAGCGTATAGCCGCCCTCCATCCTCTTTATGTCCATCACCTCTGTATGAAATCGGAACTCTGCCCCATTGGTGAAGGCATGTTCTGCGAGGGCGATATTTAATTCAAATGGGCAGATAATTCCCGCTGTGGGCGCATACAAGGCGGCATATACCGAATCTGTAACATTCGGCTCCAGCTCAAGCACCTGCTTTCTATCCAGAATACAAAGCTCCTCCACTCCATTTGCCAATCCTCTCTGGTAAAGCGCTTCCAATTTGGGCATATCCTCTTTATCCAGACACAGGACAAGGGAACCATTTCTGCGAAAAGGAATATCCAGCTCCTTAGCAAGCTTTCCCATACGCTGATTTCCCCGCACATTCAGTTTTGCTTTTAAAGAACCCTCCGCCGCGTCAAATCCGGCATGTACAATCGCACTATTTGCCTTTGAGGTACCACAGCATACATCCTCTTCCTTCTCCACCACACACAGTTTTAGTTTATAGCGGGACAATTCACGGGCACAGGCCGATCCCGCCACACCGGAACCGACAATAATCACATCATACATAACGGGCCTTATCCTTTCTTTTTCTATCTCTCATTCTTTGCTTATGAGCCAACCATCATTTCCAATAAATTCTTTATAATCGCATAGTAAGCTGTATCCTCTTTTTATTTAGATCTACAGACATCACCTTAACCTCCACAATATCTCCCACGCTGACCGCCTCCAGCGGGTGCTTAATATAACGATCGGTAATCTGTGAAATATGAACTAAGCCATCCTGATGAACCCCAATATCCACAAATGCGCCAAAATCAATGACATTTCTGACCGTACCCTTCAGCACCATGCCGGGCTCCAGATCCTTTATCTCCATCACATCCGTGCGCAGAATCGGCTTTGGCATCTCATCGCGGGGATCTCTTGCTGGTTTTTCCAGCTCCTTCATGATATCCTCCAGCGTAATTTCGCCGATATGAAGCTCCTCTGCAAGCTTCTTTTTATCTGTCACCTTTTTTCCAATTCCTTTAATGCCGCCCTTCGCAAGATCCGAGAGCTGGTATCCCAGCTTTTCTAAAAGTGCTGTCGCAGCCTCATAGCTCTCAGGATGCACGCTGGTTGCATCCAGCGGATTCTTTCCTCCGATAATTCTTGTAAATCCAGCACACTGCTCAAACGCCTTGGGGCCCAGCTTGCTGACCTTAAGAAGCTGCGCGCGGCTGGAAAAGCGTCCATTCTCCTCGCGATATTTTACTATATTTTTAGCGATTGTCTTACTTATGCCGGATATGTACTCCAGCAGAGAAGCAGACGCCGTATTCAGATCCACGCCGACATGGTTGACACAATCCTCCACCACACCCGACAACGCCTCTCCCAGCTTCTTCTGATTCATATCATGCTGATATTGCCCTACGCCGATGGATTTCGGATCAATCTTTACCAGCTCAGCCAGCGGATCCTGAAGCCTTCTCGCAATCGATGCCGCGCTCCTCTGCCCCACATCAAAATTAGGAAATTCCTCCGCGGCAAGCTTGCTTGCAGAATACACAGAAGCCCCGGCCTCGTTTACAATCACATATTGTACCGGATCAGAAATTTCCTTTAACAGATCCACTATCACTGCCTCAGATTCTCTGGACGCTGTGCCATTTCCCACAGAAATCAGCGTGATCCCATACTTCTTTATCAGCTTTTTCAAGGTCTCCTTCGCCTCCGCAATCTTGTTCTGCGGAGCTGTCGGATAAATCACCACCGTGTCCAATACCTTTCCAGTTCCGTCCACCACAGCAAGCTTACAGCCCGTGCGGAATGCTGGGTCCCAGCCAAGTACTACCTGTCCCACAATCGGCGGCTGCATCAAAAGCTGTGTAAGATTTTTTCCAAACACCCGAATCGCACTATCCTCAGCGCGCTCTGTCAGCTCATTCCGAATCTCCCGCTCTATCGCCGGAGCAATCAGTCTTTTATAACTGTCAGCCGCAGCTTCCTCAAGCGCCGGCGTTGTATAGGGATTCTCCCGGACAATCAATTTTTTTCTTAAATATGCAAAAATCCTCTCTTCTGGCACCTCAAGCTTCACATTGAGAAGCTTTTCCTTCTCCCCTCGATTGATAGCCAGTATGCGGTGCCCCGCAAGTTTTTTCACCGGCTCCGTAAAATGATAATACATCTCATAGACGGACACCGCCGTCTCATCCTTTGCCTCTGAAACCAGTATCCCCTCATCCATGGTCAGCTTGCGGATATAGGTACGGTAGTCTGCCTCATCCGAGATATTTTCTGCAATAATATCCAGCGCTCCCGCCAGAGCCTCCGCTTCATCTGCAACTTCTTTTTCCTCCGATACATACTCCTTTGCGTAGCAAGAAAGCGCTTGATCTGCCATCTGTAAAAGAATAAGATTGGCAAGCGGCTCAAGCCCCTTCTCCTTTGCAACGGTCGCGCGGGTACGTCTTTTAGGACGATAAGGGCGGTACAGATCCTCCACAGCAACCTGCGTCATCGCCTCCTCAATCTCTTTTCTAAGCTCATCCGAGAGCTTGCCCTGCTCTTCTATTGTGGCGAGAACCTGCGCCTTTTTCTCCTCCAGATTTCTTAGATAAGTAAGCCTCTCATCAAGCTGCCGAAGCTGTTCATCATTAAGAGAACCTGTTGCCTCCTTGCGGTATCTCGCTATAAATGGAATTGTATTTCCCTCATCAATTAACTGAACTGCCGCCTCCACCTGCGAAAGCTTCACATTCAGCTCCTTTTGTATTACCTTTAAAATATCCATCTTTTTACCATACCTTTCTGTTATTCATGTATATTATATCGAAACTTTTTAAAAGCTTCAAGATGCAGTACAAAGTTTCCAAATCATTGTAAACAAATATCATTTCCTGTATAATAAGATCAAAATACAAAAAGGAGATTCAAAAGATGAACCATACAAATAATCGAAAGCTTAATCAATGGCTGTCTAAGCATCATTTGGTATTAAATGAAAGTTTTCCCGCTGCTTTGCGCAGACTTTCTAAACAATTTCAATCTACTCACAAAATCTGCACTTTGCAGGAGGTTTATCAGATGATTGGCATTAGAAAAGAACACCTCTATTATTGGGAACAGCATCCATTTAACACGCAAACAAAAAAAAATGAAATACCATGTAATCCATTCTGCCGCCCAAGTTTTTGGTTTAGACATTGCTGAAGAGGAATGTTTGGCAAACAAAGCAGGTCTTTCCATGCAGTGGGACCCACAATTCCCTGTTCTTTTTTCTGAAATTCTCCAGCAAGCATCCTCTTATAAACCTATCTATGAACATGCACAAATCAGTGAGCGCATGTTTCATCACTTTAAATCAGATATTACCCCAACCAAGCAATCTTTGCTTGCCATAGCAATCACATTAGGTATTTCATTGGATGAAATCAATCGCATCCTACCAAAAGCTGGTTATTTTCTCTCCGATTCCCTTGCAAATGATGTAATTATTAAAAAACTTTTGACCATGCCAAGTTTAACGCAAAATCCCAACATGACCGTTTTTTATATCAATTATATTCTCCATGAGCTTGAACTTCCCTTATTAATGACACGAAATAAATGAAAAATGAAAATAAGAAGTGATAATTAATTACATGTTATTCTCTATATAATATACTATAATTTTCATAAGCATTATATCTAATTGCTTCATTCCGAAAAAAGAAAGGAGGTTATTTATCACCCTTATGCCGTATCAAAAATATACTTTAGAGCAGCTCCAATCCGAAGCCTCTTTTGTTTCCGCAGAAGACGAAAAGGTATACTGGATGCTCTTTCATGGATTGGACATCCATATGCTACAGATGATGTGCACACAAGTAACATGGAGTTTAGCGGAACGCCCCAAAGATGCTTTTATCCGTATCCTGCTTGACTATGCTAATCAGATTATCCAGCTTATTCCAGCTTGGAACGCTTTCTCTCAGATCCTTTCTGTTCATGCCAAGCATTTTTGTGAAAGTCATGCCATTCTTCTCGATTGTTTGCAAAAGCAAGATAAAGAACAGTTTATAAGGCAAGTCCAACTTTTAAAAAAGGATCTGTCCGTCTATACGCAGCAATCGAAAGACAGCTTCTCCTCTTTACAGGATATGCAGTCCAGCTTGGCAGCATGGATCGAGGAAAGACTGGCGCCCGCAGTACCAGACCACACCGAATGGCACAATTACGGTTTGGAACTTTGTCTTAGCAATGACAAGTTTATCCACGGAACAGAAGCGTCTATCTACAACGGCAGCACAATGTTCTCTCTTGTAACCACTACACTAAAGCAGAGCATTTGTATTCTGGAGCAGCTCAATCCATCATGGACTGCAGAGGAAATTATCTTTACCATAACAGGACAGGCGAGAATATGGAAAATCCTATACAAAGTATCATTACAGTTAGAACAGATTCTAAAAGCTTTTCATTATATCCCGCCATATCAGTCTAATTCACTAGGAGGAATTACTATGTATACAGAACGTTACAGCAGTGCAGAAGACATGCTGAAGGTAGTGCAGGAAACCTGCAAAACGATCTCTCTCAAAGGAAATGAAAAAAGCAAGCTGGCTCAGCAGCTTCTCCGATTAATGAGCGGAGATTCCAAGGTTCTTAAGGAACTTCCCAGCCTAAATCCATCGACAAACCAGCTTATCTGGAAGAACTCCTCTGAAAGCCTGACCGCGGAAACCTCCGCGACATCCATTCATGATTCGAAGGGATTGTTAGGACTTACCAAGGAAAATATTATCGATATTAAAACCTATGTAAAAACTTCCCTTAGTCTTAAAACCACCAGCACAGAAGAGGCACAGACACTGGGCTATACAGATGATGATCCCTTTAGCAAGGAACATCCTGAATTTTCACCAACCGCATTTGCCAAGTTTCATGAACCCTTCCACACCCACGCTCTTGGCTGGAACAAACTTGAGATGGATATTCTTCAGCAGGGCAACGCCATTCAAACTTATGGAACCACCTTTGTAAGTCACGCTGATTTTGTTTTAAACCAGATAAAACATATTTCCATCTTCACTTCCGTTGAGGATGTCAAGATAACCGATCCCAACGATAAGAAAATTTTATCCGCTCTCCCTGCTATTCTGGATCGATGGAAAAACGAAACCAATAAACATAGTGCCGCCACCACGGATCTGCTGCACCGCCTAAATAATTTTCACAGCACCTTGCAAAACACCTTGTCCCCTTCTGCAAATTCCATGTCGCAAAAGCTGAACAAGCTCGATATTCAGAAGGAAACCAAAGAATTAAAAGAAGAGATGGATTCCTTAAAGATACAGATTGCGGCAAAACAAAAGGAATATGAGAAAGATTGTCTGTTGGCTAACAGCGGAGCTGCCGGTATTCTGGGCGGTCCTATCGTTATCATCACTTGGTCTGTGACAGGCGGCGTGTATGGTGCAAAGGCAGAAAAAGTTAGAAAGGAACGCAATGAATTACAGAATCGTCTTAATTCCAAGCAAGCACTTTATCATAATCTCAATAAAGTTTCCGCACACGTGCACAACGCTACCAGTGGAATAGAAAATTTAAGGCTGGCTGTTATCAATGCCATTATTGGTCTGGAAAGCCTGAATACCGTATGGGGGCTGATTGATTCCTATCTTACAGAAGCAAAGGAATCCATGGCAGCGATCGACAAAAAAAGCGATCTTATGAATTTCAGCTTTGATATGGAAAGCGCACAAGCTGCATGGAATAGCGTCCCCTCTCTTGCCGCCAATTTACTTAAATTGTTTAAGGAGGCGGAGCAGTCTTTCCAATTAAGTGCAGACTTCGAAGAATGTCTTCAGAGGAAGGAGCACCTGCCAGTTATGAGCCATGCAGACAGAACAATATGGGATGATAAATACATATCGCTCAACAGTGTTGTCATCAATCCTGCTTCCGAATATATGCCGGTTTTACAGAGCAAAGCTCTGGAATTACGAAATGATGCTTTTCAGATTTACCGCACCGCTCTTAAAACCCTTCCACCCTTTTTGTTATCAAAGGGCAAGATGCTGCTCCTAAACTCTGATCCGGATAAACTGGACAAATTGGCAGAAATCATTAAAAATAACCCTTCCGATGAGCAGTCTGCCGCCGCTTTTAACTTCCAGATCAATCAGTTGAAAAAAAATGCCGGCTCCTTTGATGAAAAACTCAAAGATCTCGAAGATTGCATCCACGACAATGCGGTAATCCTCAATAAAAATACACGAACCGACCTCAGCAGTATTGGCTTCTATGCACAGCTTAACACCGAGTGCAAACGCTTTGCCACAGACATTCAATCTCACACAAAGCTAATGATCACAAATTTTATAGAGCCTATGCAGAATCTTGCAGAACGCATGAAAAACCTAGACAAAGATATTGAAACAAAGATCGATCCAGAACATCTGATCAAAGGTTTTAAGGAATTTCTTCCTTCTTCCTCTGAAATATCCGATATGCTCGACGCAGGTTCTGCCTCCGCAGAAGCCAAACAACTTCAGGTTATCAAACTAATCTACAATACGGCACTAAAAAGCCTTGATGTATTGGCAAACACCATTACCCTCTGTCATCAGATAGAAGAACAGAGCTCCCTTGCCACAGAGCTGAGTAATTTACAAAAAAATTTTGATGAAAGCAACAAATCCCATCAAAAACTGCTTAATGCACAGAGCGAGCTGCTGGAACTGCTACATTTACATGTTCTTTTAAAATTCTTTGCGACAGAAGGAGAACAGAAAGAACAGATTATTCAGCACTATCGCATTGATTTAAATGCATATCTCAAGCAGTCTCCTGTGGAATATGCCAATTATCACGCCTTGTTATCCAAATGGATCGCAGAGATAAATACAGAAAGTGAGGATTGATTGGATTATGAAATTACCCAAAATTCAAATTGTTCCAGAAATAACTAAGCTTCTTCTTCCGCCCCAGCCTTCCTATCTTAATGCATCAGGACAAACCATATCTTACACACAAGGATATGGACAGCTCTCCAAAGCAGGGGCAACGGTTCAGATCGGTGTGACAGGAAATCTTCACATTGATCTGACTATAGAAAGCCTATCCAAAGATTTTTATCGGGAGACAACCGATAAGGTTATCAATACTGTTTCCGAATCCATTCGCAATGAGCTTAAAGAGCATTGCATCAAAGAGGATTATAAAAATTGGTGGTTCGCCCTATTTGCCGGAAGCTCCAAAGAAAAACAGAATAGCGATTATTACCGAAACCAGCAGCAGGACAATGTAACGATTGCTGATACCACATGTTATCATGCAATTTCATCAAAGATGTCTTCCTCTAAACAACAGTATCATGTTAGCGGGGATTTTCAAATTGTTGGACAAAGTTACATTCCGACTACTGTGTATCTTTTTATTGAAACACTGATGGTAACGACACAAGACGGAAACACCATACTAATTCCAACCCAAAATACTGTTGTGGCAGATGCAGAAGGCAATACAGGAAACGCATCCTCACCATCCAAAATTAATATCGTACCATTGAACTAAAAATCATCAATGCTTTATATAAAATAGAATTGTATTGTCATTTTCGAAAAAGGTCCGCATAGCCAGCGCAACTATTTCCTCCGTCACCCCGCTCTCGCTTAGTGAAAAACGTAGCGGACGCTAAGCTCGTGAGAAACCTCGCTAAACGCCGACGTTTTTCAATAGGTTCCTTGAGGAAAATAGCTGCG
>CAMWWW010000069.1 GCA_947178015.1 uncultured Clostridia bacterium | reverse complement strand
GATTTATAATTATAAGCGCCCGGAGGTATCCAATTTCTTAATTGCAAATGCTTTATTTTGGGCGGAAAAATATCATGTTGACGGCATCCGCATGGATGCAGTGGCTTCTATGTTGTATCTGGATTATGGAAAGAATGATGGAGAGTGGATTCCGAATATCTATGGAGGGAAGGAGAATTTGGATGCAGTGGAATTTTTAAAGCATTTAAATTCTATTTTCCAAAAGAAGGAAAAGGGCGTGATGCTGATTGCGGAGGAGTCCACGGCATGGCCTAAGATTACGGGCAGTGTGGAGGAGGATGGGCTTGGTTTTCATTACAAATGGAATATGGGCTGGATGAATGATACGTTGGAGTATATGCGCTATGATCCATATTTTAGAAGCCATCATTATAATCTTTTGACGTTCAGTATGATTTATGCCTACAGTGAGAAGTTTATGTTGTCACTGTCCCACGATGAGGTGGTGCATGAGAAGGGGTCTCTGATCGGAAAGATGCCGGGCGCTACATTGGAGGAAAAAGCAGCGAATTTGCGGGTTCTCTATGGTTGGATGATGACGCATCCGGGCAAGAAGCTTTTGTTTATGGGACAGGATATCGCTCAGCTCTCCGAGTGGTCTGAGGAGAGGGGCATTGAGTGGGGGCTGCTCTCTGAGGAGCTGCACAGCCAGATGAAGGAATATGTCAAGGCGCTGAATCGTTTATATCTGACAAGTCCAGCGCTTTATGAGGCGGACTTTGAGACGGAGGGCTTTGAGTGGATTAATTGCATCTCGGCAAATGAAAATATTCTGATTTATCTTCGAAAATCGGCAAGAAAAGAAGATACTTTGCTGGTGGTATGTAACTTTACACCTCTGGTATATGAGAATCATAAGATTGGAGTGCCGTTCCGAGGAAAATATAAGGAGATTTTCAACAGCAATCAGAAGGCGTATGGCGGTGATGGCGAGGTAAATCCACGCCTTAAGCAGTCAAAGAAGGAGGAATGTGACGGAAGAGAGGACTCGATTACCATTAAAGTACCGTCTATGGGTATGGCAATTTTCCAGTATATTCCTGTGGAGGAGGAGCAGAAGGGAAATAAGGCTGCAAAGTCAAAAGTATCTGCTTCAGAAAAGAGTTCTCACACAGGGAAAGCACAGGTTGAGAAGATTCGTCAAGAGATGATGGCTGAGACGGTGCTCCCTGAGATAGAGAAAAAGCCTGCTGTAAAAAAGACAGCTGGGAAAAAGACCACAGAGAAAAAAAGTACAGAGAAAAAGAAAAAAGAAAAATAAACGAATAAGGATATAGATACAATGGATGATACAGGGATTATAGACAGTATAGAAGAGAATATGAAAAATATCACTACAGCAGCTTCAGAGGGACGGCTTCAGCAGCTTTTGGAGGAGATGCTGCCGGGAGCCTTGGGATTTTTGCTCAATATTGTGTTCGCTTTGATTCTGTTGTTTGTGGGGCGAAAACTGATCCGGCTTATCTTAAAATTTTTAAACCGTTCCTTTGACAAAGCGGGGACAGATGCAAGTCTTAGAGGGTTTTTAAATTCCCTGCTGCGCGTGATCTTGTATTCTGTGCTGATTATGATTATCGCGGATCAGGTAGGGATTCCCACGACTTCCTTTCTCGCTGTTCTTGGTTCTGCGGGGCTTGCCATCGGCATGGCCCTTCAGGGCAGTTTGTCTAATTTTGCGGGCGGAGTGTTGATTTTAATGCTTAAGCCTTTTAAAGTTGGAGATTATATTGTGGAAGACAGCAAGGGAAACGGTGGAACGGTGGAGAACATTGATCTGTTTTACACGCATCTGGTCACGCCAGATAATCGTAAAATTGTGATACCAAATGGATCTCTCGCCAATACCAGTCTTACCAATGTCAGTGCATTGGAGATGAGAAGACTGGATTTGACAGTGGGAATATCCTATAACGCAGATTTAAAAAAGGCGAAGGAACTGCTGTACCAGATTCTTTTGGAGCGGGAGAAGGTTTTGGAGGAAAAAGAGATCACGGTGTTTGTGGACAGTCTTGGCGACAGCAGCGTCAATCTTGGATTTCGAGCATGGGTCCGCTCAGGAGATTATTGGTCAGAAAAATGGGCGATATTGGAAGAGGTAAAGAACAGATTCGATGAATATTCGATTGAAATACCATTTCCGCAGTTGGATGTGCATATGAAGGAAAATACAATATCTGGTTAGAAGAAAATCTACCCAACCGCAGTTTTTGCGGCTGGGTAGATTTTTTCTAGGCAAAAGTGCAATGGATGTCGTTATGTTTCATTGAGATATTTTTTGTTTAAAAGAATTGCCTGCTCCATGGCAGCAGGGCTGGGCGCTCCTTTGGTCAGTCGTTTTTCAACACAAGTTTTCAGGGAGATTGCCTCATAGATATCCGCCTCAAAAATGGGGCTTACTTCCTTGTATTCGGAAAGGCTTAATTCATCCAGAGAGATATTTTTCTCAAGGCAGCGGAGCACGAGCTCTCCAATAATGCCATGCGCATCGCGGAAGGGAACCCCTTTGCCTACCAGATAATCGGCGGCGTCAGTAGCATTGGTAAAGCCATTTTTGGCACTTGCTTCCATGGTAGGCTTGCAAAATCGCATGGTGGAGATCATTCCAGTAAAAAGTTGGATACAACCCTTGGTAGTGTCTATGGCGTCAAAAGTCAGTTCCTTATCTTCTTGTATGTCCTTGTTGTAGGCGAGCGGAAGTCCTTTCATAACCGTGAGAAGAGAGATAAGTGCGCCGTAGACACGTCCTGTTTTTCCGCGCACCAGCTCTGCGATATCTGGATTTTTTTTCTGTGGCATAATACTGCTTCCTGTGCTGTAGGCATCATCAAGCTCTACAAAGCGGTATTCATTGGAATTCCATATAATGATCTCTTCTGAAAAGCGGCTTAGATGCATCATAATCGTCGACAGAGCACTTAATAGCTCAATAAGGTAATCGCGGTCAGAAACGGAGTCCATACTGTTGGCCGTAGCGCTGTCAAAATGGAGTAGTTCTGCGGTATAATCTCTGTCAAGCGGATAGGTGGTGCCGGCGAGTGCACCAGAACCTAACGGGCATAGATTCAATCTGGTGCGAATATCAAAAAGGCGCTGTCTATCGCGCTTAAACATCTCAAAATATGCGCCGAGATGATGTGCAAGCGTGATGGGCTGTGCTTTTTGCAGGTGAGTAAAGCCCGGCATATAAGTCTGGGTATGCTCCTCCATCATGGAAAGAAGGGTTGAGAGAAGTTCCTTTACAAGCTGATCAAGCTCTGTGATCTCGTCGCGGATGTAGAGTTTCATATCCAGAGCAACTTGATCATTGCGGCTTCTGCCGGTATGAAGCTTTTTGCCGGTATCGCCAATACGGCGGATCAGATGTGTCTCCACAAAACTGTGTATATCCTCGCAGGTCTCATCGATTGGAAGAGAACCGTCTTCTATATCGGCAAGAATACCCTTGAGGCCGCTTATAATCTCACTGCACTCTGCCTCCGTTAAAATGCTCTGCCTTGCCAGCATAGTGACATGGGCGATGCTGCCTTCGATATCTTGCTTGTAAAGACGTTTGTCAAAAGGAATCGAAGCATTGAATTGATAAACAAGCTGATTTGTTTCTTTGGTGAAACGTCCACCCCATAAATTCATTGGAAACCTCACTTTCTTGCTTGGCAGGCAGTTTTGTGAAAGACAAAAACGCCTGCAGCGATGAATTGTAACCATTATATACCAGAATAGATATGGCGTCAAGAAATGAGATAGTTGACAACCCTTCTTTTTCGTGTTAAGGTTTATGACAGAAAGGAGGATCCTATCAAGTAAAGTGAAGAAGCGCCATGTACCCTTCTGTTTTGCTGTGCGGAAGAAATGTGATAAGGCAGGAAGGGTTGACGAGGTGGAGAGATTATCGAAGGATTCGGCGGGTGCTCTCCCATGCGGCTTCAGGCGTGAGATGTATCAGAAAAACAACGGGCAACCGAAACACAAAGCTGGTACAACTGAAGCACTTTTCAAACGATCTGTCTGTGATTTTGCAGAGAGTGCGGTCAGATCGCGCGGAGAGGAATATAGTAATAATAGAATAGTGGATGAAAAACCTGTCAAAAACGATAATTTGGCGGGCTTATTCTTTGTGCGCGTAATTGCGCGGAAAGGCGGTTTTTATGTGTGGAATTATTGGTTTTTGTGGAAGCCTTCCGGCGTCAGAAGTTTTGCTGGCAGGGCTGAAGCAATTGGAGTACAGAGGATATGACAGCGCGGGCATCGCTGTGCTGTCGGAGAACGGAATACGTATGGAAAAGGCGATCGGAAATGTCAGCAGATTGGAAGAAAAGCTGGGAACGGAGTCTTTTTCGGGAAACTGTGGGATTGGTCATACCCGCTGGGCAACACATGGCGGCGTATCAGAGGAAAATGCGCATCCGCATCATTCTGGGAGAGTGACTTTGATACACAATGGCATTATAGAAAATTATAAGGAGATATGGGAGAAGTATGGAGTGGGAAGGACATTGGTGTCCCAGACAGATTCGGAGATAGCAGCGGTTTTGTTTGACAGCTTGTATGAGGAGGGAAAGCCGGAGGAAGCGATTTGGAAGGCTGTGTCAATACTGGAAGGATCGTATGCATTTTGTATTTTATTTGAGGACATTCCTGATACCATCTACTGCATACGCAAAGTGAGTCCTCTGGTGGCGGCTAGGGTAAAGGAAGGCTCCTTTGTGGCGTCGGATGTGACAGCGCTGATCGCGTATACGCAGGAGTATTTTGTTCTCCCGGAGGATACGATTTTAGTGCTTAAAAAAGAGGAGATGTATCTTGAGAATCAGGGAAATCAAGTAAAGCCGGAGCTTTTGCATGTAAATTGGGATACGACAGCGGCACAGAAAAATGGCTATCCGCACTATATGATTAAGGAAATTCATGAACAGCCAGAGGCACTGCACAATACCATCACGCCTAGAATGAAGGATGGCATACCAGATTTTGAGGTGGATAAGATTCCAGATGATATATTTAAAAATATCCATCAGGTGAAGATTGTGGCGTGTGGCACAGCCATGCACGCAGGGCTTGTGGGAAAGGTGCTGATGGAGAAGCGTGTGAGGATACCTGTGACGGTGGAGATCGCTTCAGAATTTCGTTATCAGAATCCAATCATCGATAATAGAACGCTGGTGATTGTGATCTCTCAGTCCGGCGAGACGATCGATACGCTTGCAAGCCTTCGCCTTGCAAAGAGCGAGGGGGCGTACACGCTTGCCATTGTAAATGTAAAAGGGTCCACGATTGCCAGAGAGAGCGACTATGTATTCTATACACATGCAGGTCCTGAGATAGCTGTGGCAAGTACCAAAGCATATACCGTGCAGCTTGCCGCTATGGTTCTGCTTGCCGTCCGCATGGCATATGTAAGGGGAATACGAGAAATTGAAAAGATAAAGCAGGATTATGAGGCATTGAAGCAGGCGTCTGAGGCTGTCCATGCATCGCTTGCTTTGGAGGAGGAGATCAAAGAACTGACATATGCGCTGACAGAGAAAGAGGATTTATTTTTCATTGGAAGAGGAATCGATTATGCATTATCCTGTGAAGGCTCCATTAAGCTAAAGGAAATCTCCTATATTCATTCAGAGGCATATGCAGCAGGAGAACTAAAACATGGAACAATCTCCTTGATCACAGAAGGGGTGCCAGTGATTGCGATCGCGACGCAGAAAGAGGTCTATGCCAAGATGATATCCAATATCCGGGAGGTCAAGGCGAGAGGAGCGCTGGTGATCTTAATTACGCAGAAGGATACCCCGGTCGAATCTTCCTTATATGATTATCATCTAACGGTGCCGGAACTGCCAGATGAATTTACGCCCATACCGGCAGCGGTGATCTTACAATTAATCGCATATTATACCTCCGTGCATAAAGGATTGAATGTAGACCAGCCAAGAAACCTTGCCAAGTCTGTGACAGTAGAATAGAGAAGAATATTACGTTAAAAAAGTAACACATTTTCATAGTGCAATTTCCTAATTTATGTTGTATAATGTAGATGTAAGCGCTTACATACAGCGCGCGGATGAGCAGATTACAATATGTTTTGGGAAGGGAATGGTGAAAGATGGCATTAAATGTAATTGAAGAAGCAAAGAGATGTTTACACTGTAAAAAACCAATGTGCAGAACAGGCTGCCCGATCAATACACCGATTCCAGATATGATCGCGACTTTTCTGGAAGGGAATATTACAAAAGCAGGTGAGATGGTATTTGAGAATAATCCGCTGTCTATGCTGTGTTCCCTTATATGCAACCACGAGAATCAATGTCAGGGACATTGTGTCTTAAATCATAAGGGCGCTCCGGTGCATATCAGCAGTATTGAGAATTATATTTCGGAAAATTATTTTGCAAAGACAAAGCTGAAGCAAAAGGAAAGAAATGGAATGAAGGCGGCTGTTATTGGCTCTGGTCCGGCAGGCTTGACAATCGCGATATTGTTGGCGCAGAGAGGCTATGACATCACGATTTTTGAGTCGAAGGATAAGATCGGGGGCGTGCTGCGCTATGGTATTCCAGAATTTCGCCTGCCGAAATCGTTGCTTGATAAATATTATGATCAGTTAATTAATCTTGGTATAAAGGTAAGACCAAATACTGCAATTGGAAAATCCATCGGTATTGATGAGATGTTCCGGGATGGCTATAAGGCGATCTCCATCGGTACAGGCGTGTGGTGGCCGAATACGCTCCACATTAAGGGAGAGACGTTGGGGCATGTTCATTATGCAATCCATTATCTGACCAATCCTGATGTCTACCATCTGGGAGATAATGTCATTATTATCGGTGCAGGAAATGCTGCAATGGATGTGGCGAGAACCGTGATCCGCCATGGCTCCCGCAATGTCACAGTATATTCGATCAACAGTACTTATGCGGCAAGCCGCGTTGAGGCAGAGATGGCGATGATTGACGGTGTCGTATTTGAGTACAATAAATCTCCGGTTGAGATTACGGATGAGGGCGTTTATTTTGTGGAAACGGTATGCGATGAGGAAGGACGTGTTATTGACAAGGTGGGCGAGCCAGTGCTTCACAAGGCAGATTCGGTTATGATTTCCATTAGTCAAGGACCATCTAGTTTAATTCCAAATCAAACACATGGTTTGACCACTACAAAGAATGGTCTTGTGGTTGCCGATCCGAGGGGCATAACAGAGCGGCCGGGTATCTTTGCCTCTGGAGACGTGGTAAAAGGTGCGAAGACGGTTGTGGAGGCGGTGGCATATTCAAAGAAGGTGGCAGATGCCATGGATGAATATATGCAAAGTCTTGCAAAGGAAGAGCAGCAGAAGGAGAATCAAGAATAGATGGATATCCCTTCGGAGGAGTGGTACCTTCGGAGGGATATTCTGCTTGGAGGTTGCAGAATGGGAAAGGTAACGGTGATTTTGGCAAGTGCGTCGCCAAGAAGAAAAGAGCTGCTTGGCGGGATATGTTCCGACTTTCTATGTGTTCCGGCAAGGGGAGAGGAGCAGGCAGAGCAAGGACTAAGCCCCCAGAAGCTGGTTTGTGATCTGGCAAGGGCAAAGGCGCTGGATGCGGAGTCGCAGCTAGAGAAGAAAGAAGATAGGCTTATTATCGGCTCTGATACGGTAGTGTCGTATCAGTCGATGATAATGGGGAAGCCAAAAGATAGGGAGGAAGCCCGCTTGATGTTGTCTTCCCTGTCAGGACATACGCACAGTGTTTTTACAGGTGTGGCATTTATAATACAAAGAGAGGGAAAAAGAGTGCTCCGCACATTTTTTGAGGAGGCAAAGGTGACGATGTATCCCATGAGCGAGAAGCAGATAGATGCTTATCTTGCCACAGGAGAACCATTTGACAAGGCGGGCGCCTATGCGATTCAGGGGAAATGTGCCGTATATATTAAAAAGGTTGAGGGAGAATATAATACAGTGGTAGGTTTTCCAATTGCGAGAATCTATCAGGAGCTACTTAAGGAAGGAATTGAATTATGCGAAAGCTGATAGCCAGTGATCTGGATGGAACCTTGCTGCAAAATGGAGCGCAGAGACTTACAAAAAGGGCAAAGGAACAGATTGGTTCTCTGATAGATAGAGGGGTTCTCTTTACAGCGGCGAGCGGAAGGCAATATCCAAATCTGCAGAGGTTGTTTGGAAGTCTGGCAGAGCATATGGCGTTTATCTGTGAAAATGGTGCTTATGTGGTCTATCAGGAGGAGGAGCTATTTTCAGCCGCATTGGAGAGGGAGCTTGGTCTGGAAATTATGAAGGAGATCGCTCAGACAGAGGGATGTGAGATTCTTCTTTCTGGAAAGAATACCTCTTATTTACAGCCAAAAACAGAGGAATACGTACATCGAATGAAACATATTGTCAGAAATAATGTCACTATTGTGGAGGATATTTCTAAGGTCGAAGAGCCATTTTTAAAAATATCTGTATATCGGGCAAGGGGAATTGGCGCGGTCGAGAAGCATTTTCACAAGACATTTGGAGATAGAGCAAAGGCGACTGTGTCAGGTTTTAGCTGGCTGGATTTTACCGCAGAGTCTGTCAATAAGGGGGCAGCACTCAGAGTAATTCAGGAGAAACTTGGGTTCTCGTCAGAGGAAACGATCGTATTTGGAGATAATTTTAATGATATTGAGATGTTTCAATGTGCGCAGGAAAGCTTTGTTATGACACATGCTGTGCCCAAGGTAAAAGCATATGCCAAAAAAGAAACCTCCTGTGTAGAAGATGTGCTGGAGCAAATCACAAGAGAGTATCTGTAAATTGACAGGGTACAAGTTCGATTTAGAAAGGGATAGATAGAATGGTAAAATTAATTGCATCAGATATTGATGGTACTTTGGTTCCAGATGGGTCAGATAAAATAAATCCTGAGATCTTTGACGTGATTCGAAAACTGAAAAGTCAGGGTATCTATTTTGCAGCGGCAAGCGGAAGACAGTGGAAGAGTATTGAGAAATTATTTTACCCCGTGAAGGATGAGATCTTTTTTATTGCAGAAAATGGTGCTTATGTGGGAGCGAGAGGAAGAGCTCTTTTTACTTTTCCCATGAAGAGGGAAGAAATCAGGGAGATTGTCCGTGATGTGCGGAAGATACCGGACTGTGATCTCATGCTTTCTGGCAGAGATAGACTATACACAGAGAGCAAAAATCAGACCTTTATTGATTATCTGGTTCTTGGCTATCACAATGAAGTGCAACAGCTAGAAGATCTGGAGCAGGTGGAGGACACCATTATCAAGGCTGCCATCTATCATCGGGGCTATCAGGCATTTGAGGTGGCAGGCAGCGTGATGGTTCCAAAGTGGGGTGAGAGGCTTAAGGTTGTGTCGGCAGGCAGAGAATGGCTGGATATGATGGAGCCGGAGGTGAATAAGGGCGCAGCCCTGAAAGAGATTCAGGAAAGCCTTGGAATCTTGCCGGAGGAAACGATGGCATTTGGCGATAATTTAAATGATATGGAGCTTCTCGCCCAAGCAAAATACAGCTATGCAATCGGCAATGCAAGGCAGGAAGTGAAAGAGGCAGCAAATTATATTACGGACACAAATGTAAATGATGGTGTGTTAAAGGTGCTGCGTACATTGGTTGTGCAGGCAGAAAAATAATCGATAGAATCATTGGGAGGATAAAAATGGACGGCTATGAAATGGAATGTGCAGAGGTATTTTTAAAAGAACAGGAGAAACTGCTGAAGGAGAGAGTGGCGGAAACGCTGGAGGAGGCGCAGGAATTTCTTGAGGACTGCTTTGCTGTGGTTCTCTCTTCCGCGAAGGAGATTCGGGAGTATTT
>CAMWWW010000068.1 GCA_947178015.1 uncultured Clostridia bacterium | reverse complement strand
GAATAGGAAAGAATCGTCTCAGGGACAATAAGCTCTTCTCCATGCTTTAGCGGATAATGAAACTGCTCCGGCAAAAGTCCCATCACCGTTCTTGTCAGCCCAAACTGATCCTTCTCCGCCTCAAACTGAAAATTCCCACTGTATACAAAAACCATACCATAACAGCTTCCAAAGTCCTCCGTCGCATCGGGGGACGCAATGATCACAGCAGGATTATACTGATGGCTCGATGCTCCCCTGCGGCTGCCAATCACCGTACTGCCGTGAAGAATTCGGCTTCTTTGTCTATTCCGCTCCATGGCGTGTCTTCCATAAAAGCTTACCAGATCATATTCTCCATAAAGGAAATCCACACATGCCGATCCTGCCTTTTCTATCACAATCTCCGCGCTGCCGCCATTCATAATCACCGCGCTGCGCGTGATAATATCCGCATCCCAGAGCACACCATACAGCAGCCGCACTTCCACCTTACTCACTGCATCCTCAAGGCAGATCTCCAACATCTCCGCCTCCTGCTCTGTAGCATAAACAGCAGGCAAGCCTCTTAATGAGTACTTGCCTTTGCGTATGGTATGTTCTTTGTAGCGAAGCGTACAGCTCTCCGTTCCGTCCGCATTGCGGACGATAAGCGCGCTGCTTCGATAATCGCCGGTTCCCAAGGTTGGATATTCCTGCGGCAGCACGTCGAGAGAATAGGTTCTTGTCTCATCCTCATAAGGATTTCCTGAAAACCCTCTGTCATAATAAGTAAGCAGATATTCCATATTTCCGTTTATCTTTGCTCCATAATAGAGATGGAGCAGAGAACCGCAGGAATCTACCTTCATCTGGTAGGAAGTCGTTCTTGTACTCAGCGTAAAAAGTTGGTTCTCCGTATCATAGATAATATTTTGAATCGCCATTCTAGCCTCCATCGGTAACAAATAATATTTCTCCATCACCCCGCACCCGCTTAGTGTCTGTTCTATTTTTCACTAAGCGGAAGCGGGGTGACGAAGGACTATGAACTGCTCTCTGCGCGGAAACCTATCGCAAAAAGCATCATGAATTGCAGTTATTATATCAAACTATTATCATTATAACAATTCTTTTTCATAAAATTATTTTACTGCGCCATTGGTTACGCCATTTAATATCTGTTTCTGACAAATAATGTAGAATATTAAAATCGGTATCATAGAAAGCAGATAGGACGCAAACGCCAGATTATAATTTGCTCCAAACTGCGTCTGGAAATTCAACTGTGCGAGCGGCAGCGTGTTTGTATTTGAGCCTGCCATAATTACCAGAGGCGTCATCACGTCGTTCCACACGGCAAGAGCTGTCAGCACGGCAACCGTCGCATGCATTGGACGCATAATAGGAAAGATAATCTGCCAGTATGTTCTCCATGTGGAAGAGCCGTCCACTCTCGCCGCCTCCTCCAAGGCAACAGGTATATTGACCAGATAACCTGTGTAAAGCAAAACATTCATTGGCATATAGAACACGACATATAAGAGAATTACGCCGAACCAGTTTGCAAGCCCCATCTCTGCCGTCTGTTTTGCAAGAGGCATCATCAGAATGGCAAAAGGCACAAACATACCACTTACAATAAACAAATAGACAAAGCTGTAAAATTTGCTTTTCGCCTTTGTTCTACCCAATACATAGCCCATCAGAGAGTGGATAATAATTGCCAATACCACCGTGATAACCGTAATCAATAAACTGTAGCTCAGCGAATGCCAGAAATCCGTCACGCGCATCGCCTCTGCAAAGTTGTCAAGGCTCCAGCTCTTAGGAAGGGAAAGGATGCCGCTGATGCTGTTCGTCATCTCTGACGGCTTTTTAAAAGCGATGACAATAGTCATATAAAGAGGAAAAGCAATTGTCGAAAGCCCTAAAATCAGCAGAACCATCACAGCCCAGTTTGTTTTCTTTTCTTTCATATCTGTAGCTTTTACATTCATCGCTTTCATTATAACTGCTCCTCCTTCTTGCTCGTAAATTTCATCTGTGCAACAGAAATTGCGACTATCACGATAAAGAATACAACGGCATTGGCACTCTGAAATCCGAACTGCCCGCCCGACATACCATTGTTGTAGATCAGATAGGAGATCGACTCTGTGCTTTGTGCAGGACCGCCCTTTGTCAAAGCCATAATCTGATCAAATACCATCAGGAAATTCTTACCGCAAAGTACAAGGTTAATGGTGACAAACGGCATAATCAGAGGCAGCGTCAGATGTCTAAATTTGTTCCATCCAGTCGCTCCGTCCAGCCCGCCTGCCTCGTACACATCCTCCGGCACGGTCTGAAGCCCGGAAATATAGATAATGGTGTTCATGGCAACTGCCTGCCACGCGCAGACAATCATAATACCAATCCACGCCAGCCCCTCCTTGGATAAAATGCTTCCTTCAAGAGCTCCAATTCCTGCCATCTTGGCAAATGCCGGCAGAATATAAGTAAAAAAGTAATTAAAAATATAACCAACTACCAATGCACCCAGAACATTGGGAAGAAAATATGCACCTCTGAAAAAGCTCTTTGCACGAATCTCGCTGTTCAGCGCCATCGCAAGGATTAAGCTCAGCACATTCACCACAATCGTGGTGACAACCGCCAGCTTAAAGGTAAATAAGTAGGATTTTAACACTCTTGCATCCGTAAATAAATCTGCATAATTCCTAAGTCCTACCCAGTCATAGCTTCCAAAGCCCTTAAAATTTGTAAAACTATAGATCACGCCTCGAATCAGTGGTACCGTATTAAAACAGATAAACAATGCCAGAATCGGAAGCGCAATCATTAGATATGTTCTTTTTCGTTCATTCTTCATAGTTCCCTCTTTCCTGCATCACACATGCTGTGCCTGTGCTGTTGCATCAATCAGTTTTTATGCTCCTCTTCATATTTTTTGACCTTGTAAATAATATCTCTGTTATACCGCAGCCAATCCTTATCAAATTTTTCTAAAAATGCATCTACATCTTTTCGTATTACAAAGGTCTGAAGCTGCGCATCCACCGCCATCTCCGACGGATAATAATGATCTTGGTAATCCTTCATATTTCCGCTCGCAATGTCCTCCGACATGCCTTCCAGCACATCTGCCAGCTCAAATTCTCCCACCTTGCAGGGAATCGCCGTCTGAGCGTCAATGTATTTTTGGATATTCTCGTCTGCAAGAAGGAAATCAAGCACCTCATAGGCCGCCTCTTTGTTTTTACATGCTGCTGTCACACAGAACTGAAGATCGATTCCTGAATTCAGCGTGTTTCCTTCCTTCACGTCATTCGCGGGCATGGTAAACGAGCCAATATTCATATCAGGATTCACGGACAATATCTGCGGCACCGCATAACTTCCGATGGTATACATAACAGATTCGCCTCTGGCAAATGCTGTGCAGGCATCGTTGTACCCAAACGCGCAGGGATCTGTGGGGCCATATTGTATCAGCTTCATATACTTCTCTGCCGTCTCGCGATACTCCACTGAAAAGGTGGTATTTCCAGAATTCACCTGCTTTGCCGTATCAGCGGGCGACAAACCGACTGCCATCGCGTTCCATGGGGCAAGGCAAGTCCACGTATCCTTAAAGCCAAATTCAAACGGAAGCAGCCCCTCCGCGCGGATCGCCTCGCACAGTGTTATCAGCTCATCCCATGTCTTTGGTATCTGCCAGCCGTGCTCTTCAAAAATATCCTTGTTATACAAGATTCCGGCTGCATTGGCGACATAAGGGACAGCAAAAGTTCCGTCTGTCGGAACAATCTCCAATCCCTCATCTATGTCAAGATACGCTTGATTGATGTACTGTAATCCTGCGTAATCTGATACATCAGCCAATATTCCAGCATCCACATAGTAGGAATAATTGATGTCGCCTCCTATTCCTATAATATCTGGGTAATCTTCACGGATAAACCGTGTTCTTAAAATGGTGGAAGCGTCATTTGGCGACTGAATGGTCAAATGAATATTGTCATGTGTCGCGTTAAATTCTTCCTCCACTTGGTCAAAATAGCTCGCGGCTTCTGGCTTGTACTGCACAATCTCAATCTCAGTCACCTGCGAATTTTTTGAGGAACAACCCTGAAGAGACATTCCTGCAAAAACGCATGCCGTACCTAAAAACAAGCATTTTAACATCTTTCCTTTCATATTTCTTCCTCCTTCTTTTTGTTACAATTATATTAATATATCCTTATGCTATTTGTAAATGGCACTTTTTCGTATTTTTATATCTATATGCTATTTTATCCTCGATATATTAAATTCAACTGGCATTTTGGTATATTTTCTATATAATAGTATATAAGGAGGCTTGTCAAAATATGAGTGAAGTTCTTTTTTCTGTTTTTCCAAGTGAAAATTTTATCGATCTAGGTTTGTACCAATTCGGCTGGGAAAAATGCGATCCCTCCCATTCTTTTGGTCCTGCGGCGAGAAATCACTTTTTGTTCCACTACGTAATATCTGGTACAGGAATTCTCAATGCGCACGATTCGAAATGTGAGACAAAAATTTACCAGATACGAAGCGGGCAGGGATTTATGATCTTTCCCAATCAGATATGTACCTATATCGCAGATCAAAAAGTACCTTGGGAGTATGTCTGGCTGGAATTCGATGGGCTGCGCGCCAAAGAAGCGGTAGAGACCGCCGGGCTGACGCCCGACTCCCCTGTATATCGTTCCAGATACAAAGATATCGCTGTTATGATGAAGGAAGAGATGCTTTATATTGTCAACCACAAGGAAGAATCCTCCTTTCACCTAATTGGGCATCTATTCCTCTTTATCGACAGGTTAATCCGCTCCTCCGCCTCCGTGATCACACACAATGGAAACAGCCTGCGCGATTTTTACATAAAAGAAGCTCTGGCCTATATTGAGCAAAACTTTCAAAACCCAATTACCATCGAGGATCTGGCTGCATCCTGCGGGTTGAACCGAAGCTACTTCGGCAAGATCTTTCATGAGAGCATCGGCAAATCCCCACAGGAATTTCTTATTTCTTATCGGATGACCAAGGCGACGGAGCTTCTCAAGCTCACCTCCCTGTCCATCGCTGATGTCGGAAATGCCGTCGGATATGAAAACCAACTACATTTTTCCCGCGCCTTTAAAAACACCTACGGCATCTCTCCCAGACAGTGGAGAAACGAACATCCCGGAAGCAGCAAGAAGTAAACTGCTCCGGGATGTTCTATCCTTCGCTTCCCTCAAAGCCTGCGCGCAGCTTTTTCAAAGCTTTTTTCTCAAGACGCGATACATAACTTCGGGAAATCCCCATAGAATCTGCAATTTCCCTCTGCGTCACCTCCCTCGTTCCAATCAGCCCATAACGCAGGCAGATAATCTCCCTCTCCCTGTTCGAGAGAAGATTTCTCATCAGATCATATAGCTTTCCCGTTTTCTCCTCCAGATCCACGCGCTCCAGTATATCTTCCTCTTCACACTCCAGTATATCCAAAAGTCGGATGGAATTTCCTTCGGAGTCCGTTCCAAGCGGCTCATACAGGGAACTTTCCTTCGTTCGCTTCTTCTCGCTCCGAAACAGCATAAGCAGCTCGTTTTCCACGCATTTTGACGCATAGGCAGCCAGCCTGTTATTCTTGTCTGTATTAAAGGTATTCACCGCTTTAATAAGTCCAATGGTTCCCACAGAGATCAGATCCTCCATATCCCTGTCCGCTGCATGATATTTTTTTACTAAATGAGCCACAAGGCGCATATTCCGCTCAATCAGTATCTGTCTGGCTTCCCTGTCTCCCTCCCTGTACCGCTCCAGATAAAAACGTTCTTCTTCGGGCGTAAGCGGATTAGGAAATAATTTCAAAAAAAGCACCTCTGGGAGTTTTGTTATAGTCTATGCCAACTGGCTCCCTAACGTGCCTTTCCTACTTTTTATTGTTTCTTTGTCGTTATTGTTTTATTCGTCCTCTTTCCTTCTCACGATATCATATTCGGACAGCTCGCATGGCAGATCCACATACAAAATCTGCTTTGGATGCGGCGCGCTCTCTTGCGGATTGCCCTCCTCGTCTTCTATGGCACGTACCTGCACTGTAAGATTCCTTCCATCCGGTTTCATCACCTCAAGCTCTTCCCCCACGGAAAACTTATTTCTCTGCTCCATGCGGTGCATTCCCCGCTCATTCTTTTCTCCGATAAGCCCAAGATAAGTATATTCTTTCCTATAAGTATTGTTCTCATAGATCTGAGAATTTTCATCCGGTCTGCCAAAGAAAAAGCCTGTGGTAAACTGGCGATAAGTGCACTTGGCAATCTCCTCACGATAAAAAGGAATTCGACTTTTATAAGAATCTGGATCATTTAAATAATCATCTATTGCAAGGCGATAGGTTCTTGCCACCGTCGCCACATAGAGCGCCGTCTTCATCCTTCCCTCCACCTTCATGCTGTCTATACCCGCCGCAATAAGCTCTGGTATATGCTCAATCATACAGAGATCTTTTGAATTAAAGATATAGGTGCCGCGATCATTTTCAAAAACCGGCATATACTCGCCGGGACGGTTCTCTTCCACCAGCGCGTACTTCCATCTGCAAGGATGTGTGCAGGCGCCCTGATTGGCATCCCTTCCAGTAAGAAAGCTGCTTAGCAGGCACCTTCCTGAATAGGAGATGCACATCGCCCCATGGACAAAGGTCTCTATTTCCAGCTCCTCCGGTATATTCTTTCGTATCTCTAAAATCTCCTCCAAAGAAAGCTCTCTCGCTGAAACCACGCGCTTGGCGCCCAACTTATGCCAGAACCGGTAGGTTTCATAATTTGTGTTATTAGCCTGCGTGCTGATATGAAGCTCCGTGTTCGGCAGCAGCTCCTTTGCAAGCACAAAAACTCCCGGATCGGAGATAATCAATGCATCCATCCCCACATCCCGAAGCTCTGCAAAATATCGGCGCACACCCTCCAAATCCCGGTTGTGGGCAAGAATATTCGCCGTCACATATACCTTAACGCCGCGGGCATGGGCAAAGTCTACCCCTTCCTTCATCTCTTCCAGAGAAAAATTTTTTGCTTTTGCGCGCAGCCCAAATGCCTCCCCGCCGATATATACCGCATCTGCTCCATATAGCACAGCCACCTTAAGAACTTCTAAGCAGCTTGCTGGTATCAGTAATTCTGGACGTCTTTGGCGTCCTGTATCCATTGGCTTATCCATCCGTCTTCTCTGCTCCTTCCTCGCCCGCGGCAAGTCTTGTGCTGACCGCAAGCCCGTCTCCCACGGGAACTACCGCTGTCTCAAGCTCCGGCGTGTGGGTTAAAGTATAGAGATATTCCCTCATCCTCGCATGGATTGTGCGATTTCTCCGCGTCACAAGGTAGCGGGATTCAATCAGATCGCCATCTTGAAGCACATTGTCAGACAAAAGAACACCGCCCTCCGGCAGCAGCCGCATCACCTCTGGCAAAAAATTCAGATATTGTCCCTTCGCGGCATCCATAAATATAAAATCATAAGAAGGCACAAGCCCTCTCAAAACCTCTGCCGCATCTCCCTCCAAAAGTGTTATGCGCTCCGCAAGCCCCGATAGGCGGAAATTCTCATATGCCTGCACAATTCGCTTCTCATACTTCTCAATTGTCGTAATATGCACATCCGCGGGAGTGTTCGCCGCCATCACAAGCGCAGAATACCCCACCGCAGTGCCAACCTCCAAAATATGCTTTGGCTTCCTGATCTTTAAAAGCACCTTCACAAGCTGCTCTGTCTCCTGTCGAATCACAGGCACATGCTCTGCCTCTGCTTTTATGCGGAGCCTATCCAGAAATTCCCCATTTCCAGAATCCAGCGAGTGCAGATATGCCGTGATCCGCTCTTGTACTATCATGGTTCTTCCCCAGTCTCCGGCTCCTTCATCAAAAGCTCCAACATCTCCTCCGACGTCATGGAAGTATTGAGCGTATAAGTACCCGGATACAGCTCCGCCTCATAAAGCTTAGCCTGAACAAAAAATACCTTATAATCCTTAATTAACCCCTTGCTCTCCAGAAGCTTTGCCACATCTAAGTCGGACGCTCCTTCCTCCACGATAACAAGCATATCCTTTCCATTCGCTTTTGATGAAACTGCATCTGGGGTAAAAACAGACTCCCCAAACGCAAATCCTTTATTTCCTGCATCATAAATCAGAATCACCGCTATCGCGCACACAATCATCTGCAAAGATATCGATATAATCATGCCTGCTGCTTTTCTAATCATGATCCTCCTCCAAAAACTCTACATCAAAATCAATCTCTCCAAGCAGTTTTTCTTCAATCTGCTGTATGGTCCGACACATAGAATGTTCATACTGTAAAAAACCACTCACTCGGATATCACGGCGCACCGGCTCAAATTCACTTTGTAGTCTTCCAATCTCATCATACAGGTTCTCTGTATTTCCCTCCACCTGAAGAAGAAAATTTTTCATGCGAAAACGATTGACCTTCTGATAAAGCTGTGCATCTTCCTTTAATGTCTCTCTGCACAAAAGATAATTCTTATATTCTTCGCTGTTTTTTACTAAATTTACAAGCTCTAGTACTTTTTCCTCTATTTTAGCATCCATATTTATCCTCACATGCTCTACACTTCCATAATAATAGGAAGAATAATCGGATTCCTCTTCATCTTTTTCCAAAGATAATCATTTAGGCTATCCTTTATCACATTCTTTAGCTTCGTCCAGTCCGAAATATTCCTGCCAAGGCAGTCCTCCAGCGCCTCGCTCACAATCAAGCGCGCCTCATCCATCAGATCCTCTGATTCTCTGACATAGACAAAGCCGCGAGACACAATATCTGGACCAGCAAGAAGCTGATTGCTGCGCTTCTCCAATGTAAGCACCACAATAATAATTCCATTCTCCGACAAGTTCTGTCTGTCGCGCAGGACGATATTCCCCACATCGCCGACACCCAGACCATCCACCAGCACGCTGCCGCTCTGCACATGCCCAGAAACATTTCCCCCGCCATCCCCAAGCTCCAGCACGTCCCCAGATCGTAAGATAAACGTATTCTCCTTCGGAATCCCAAGGCTTATCGCAATCTCCGCCTGAGATTTTAGATGACGGAATTCCCCGTGCACCGGCACCGAAAATTTGGGATGAAGCAGCGAGTAAATTAACTTAATCTCCTCCTGACAGGCATGTCCCGACACATGCGTATCCTGAAAGATAACCTCCGCGCCTTTCATGGACAACTCATTGATAACCTTTGAGACCGCTTTCTCATTGCCCGGAATCGGCGTGGAGCTCAAGATAATGGTGTCATTCGGCTTAATTGTCACCTTCTTGTGAATCGACGCCGCCATGCGCGAGAGCGCCGCCATGGATTCTCCCTGACTTCCGGTCGTGATCATAACAATCTGCTCATCCGTGTAATTTTTCATATTTTCAATATCAATCAGCGTATTGTCTGGTATGTTGATATAGCCAAGCTCGCTTGCCGTGCCGATCACATTTACCATACTTCTGCCCTCGATAATCACCTTGCGCCCATATTTGTACGCCGAATTAATAATCTGCTGCACTCTGTCCACATTCGAAGCAAAAGTCGCCACAATAATCCGGTTCATCCGGTGCTCGGAAAATATATTATCAAAAGTCTTTCCCACCGTTCTCTCCGACATCGTAAAACCGGGACGAAGTGCATTTGTGCTGTCGCACAAAAGCGCGAGCACCCCTTTCTTTCCAATCTCCCCAAAGCGCTGCAAATCTATCATATCCCCAAATACCGGCGTGTAATCCACCTTAAAATCCCCCGTGTGGATAATCGTCCCCGCTGGCGTGTAAATGGCAAGCGCCGCCGCATCTGCAATGCTGTGATTGGTGCGGAT
>CAMWWW010000067.1 GCA_947178015.1 uncultured Clostridia bacterium | reverse complement strand
ATGTTCTCGATTGTGCTAGACATGTCAGTTTTTCTTCTTTTCCAGATTATATCTAACAATATGCGAATCAGAAAACCAAAGAATAAAACGATATTCAGCAATATAGGTAAGTCTACAAGAATAATTAGAAAACAAACGTGTCTGGAATACCAATAAAAGCAGCATAGCCAGAGCAGCTATAGTCCTCCGTCGCCCCGCTCCCACTTAGCGAAAAACGTTGGCTCATAATGAGCTTGCGAATTATATGATACACTTCAGCGAGATTTCTCACGAGCTTAATGTCTGCTACGTTTTTTACTAAGCGAGAGCGGGGCGACGAAGGACTATAGGTGGTTCTCTGTGCGGACCTCCTTCAAAATCTTATGGTATTCTCCATCTTCTGCATCGTCCATTCCGGTATCTGCAGCGCCTGCGGTACATCTCATCATACAGCAGCGCTTGTATGGTATCCTGAAGCCAATTATTTCTTCGTGGGGGTGGGGGTGGCGGCATGCCCGGCCCCGGTCCCGGCGGCGGTGGCGGTGGCATACCCGGTCCTTGCGGGCGCCACGGTCTTCTTGCCATCGTTTCATATACTTCCTCTATCTCTACCGGATTCACTTTATTCCATATATGATTACAAAGCTTTGATAACATCAGTTTATCAGGATGCTCATCAAACATTATGCTGCCTTCATACTCCAGCTTATCGCACTCTTCCTCTATCACAGACAAAATATGCTTCATCTGCTCTGGATATAGCTGTCTCATATATTCATAATCGCGCTGGTTTTCCTCTTCGGCCTCCAGACCATCATGCATTGGAAATGCCATAAAATATGGAATCGGCGCGCCGCGCTTGGTCTTCATCGGTTCACCCATATCTGGCTGACTGTTATCCATTGTGCGAACTTTATGATTATTAGAATAATACACCATGCTCACTCCTGACTATTTTACAATCAGTATATGCATGGTGTATCTCATTTGATTCCTATCTTCTATGCTTTTGTGTTTGTTTTGCCTATCTGTGCTTTGACAGCTCAATACGTGTCAGGGAACGGCGAAGCGCAAGCTCAGCTCTGGCTACATCCAGATTTGGCTCATTGGTGCTCAGCCTTCGCTCTGCGCGGATTCTTGCCTCCTCTGCACGGTTTATGTCTATCTCCTCCGGCCACTCCGCCACTTCTGCCATCAGAGTCACCTTATCCTGCAAAATCACAGCAAAGCCGGCATGTACTGCTGCCTCCCGAACAGAGCCCTCCTCATGAATCTTCACAATTCCGGGCTCCAATGTCGTGGTGACGGGAAGATGCCTCGCATAGACACCTATCTGTCCCTCCCCGGTATTCATCTCCACCATGGACACCTGCCCATCATAGAAAATACGGTTTGGGGATATAATCTGTAGTTGAAATAATTCAGCCATTTCTCACTCTTCCCTCATTTCCCGTGATAGCTTATTTGCATCTTGCAAGAACATCGTCAATATTTCCGGCATTTAAGAAATAGCTTTCTGGAATCTCATCATGTTTTCCTTCCAGAATTTCTTTAAAGCCCTGTATTGTCTCACTGATCGGAACATATTTTCCTTCCATGCCAGTGAACTGCCCTGCCACAAAGAATGGCTGGGACAAGAAACGCTGTATCTTTCTGGCTCTCGCCACAGTAAGCTTATCCTCCTCGGACAATTCATCCATACCAAGAATTGCGATAATATCCTGCAACTCCTTGTATCTTTGGAGAATCTCCTGCACTCCTCTGGCTACCTGATAGTGCTCCTCACCTACAATTCTTGGATCAAGGATTCTTGAGGTGGATTCCAGCGGATCAACCGCCGGATAAATACCAAGCTCCACGATAGAACGTGACAATACGGTCGTCGCGTCCAGATGGGCGAAGGTAGTCGCCGGAGCTGGGTCTGTCAAGTCATCCGCAGGCACATAAACCGCCTGAACAGATGTGATGGAACCATTCTTGGTGGAGGTGATGCGCTCCTGCAATGCACCCATCTCCGTCTGCAAAGTAGGCTGATATCCTACCGCAGAAGGCATACGTCCAAGCAGCGCAGAAACCTCGGAACCTGCCTGTGTAAAACGGAAAATATTATCGATAAACAAAAGCACATCCTTTCCGCCCTTATCACGGAAATACTCTGCCATTGTAAGACCTGTCAGTCCCACTCTCATTCTGGCTCCCGGCGGCTCGTTCATCTGCCCAAACACCATGGTGGTCTTGCTGATAACGCCAGATTCCTTCATCTCATAATAAAGGTCATTTCCCTCACGGGTACGCTCACCTACACCGGTAAATACCGAATATCCGCCGTGCTCCGTCGCGATATTGCGGATCAGCTCCTGAATAAGTACGGTCTTTCCTACGCCGGCTCCTCCGAACAATCCAATCTTACCACCCTTCTGGTAAGGGCAGAGAAGATCCACAACCTTGATTCCTGTCTCCAGCATCTCTGTGGAGGTGGACTGCTCTTCAAAGGATGGCGCCTGCCTGTGAATCGGATAATGCTCCACTTCCTCCGGTGCAGGGAGATTATCAATCGGATTTCCCAGTACGTTAAACATACGGCCGAGTGTGTTCTCTCCTACCGGAACGGTGATAGGTGCACCTGTTGCAACAGCATCCATACCTCTGACAAGACCATCGGTAGGTCCCATCGCAATACAGCGCACCGTATCATCTCCCAGATGCTGTGATACCTCTACCACTAATGTACCCTGATTCTTTGTTTCTATCTTAATCGCTTCATTGATTTCGGGCAGCTTTCCCTCCGTAAATTTTACGTCGAGAACCGCGCCGATAATCTGCGTAATCTTACCGACATTTAACTCTGCCATTTCATCACTCCTTCTTCTAGTTTATAGCCTCCGCACCAGCAATAATCTCCGTCAGCTCCTGCGTGATGGAGCTCTGCCTTGCGCGGTTATACTTAAGCGACAAATCGGCGAGCATTTCCTCTGCATTGCTTGTCGCAGAATCCATCGCCTGCATTCTCGCACCATTCTCACTGGCAACCGCCTCAATCAAGCCGCCGTAAATCAGGCTGCACACATATTTCGGAATAATTGCGTCAAGAACCTCTTCTTCCTCTGGCTCATAATTCATCGGAATCTGGCGCTCCTGCTCCTTCTTCTCTATCTCGATGGGAAGAAGCTTAATCAGCTTTGGCTCATGGCTTACCGTATTCTTAAAGGAGGTGTAGGCAAGATAGATCTCGCCTATCTCGTTTTTCGTAAAGGCATCTAAAACCTTTTTTCCTATCTCCCTCGCATCTTGGTAAATCGGCTCATTGATCACATCGGAATAATCCGCTGCAATCTCATAGCCCCGCCTTGCCAGAATGTCCTTTCCCTTTCTTCCTATGGCGTAAACCTGTAATTGTTCCTTTGGAATCGCCCCATTTGTGAGCAGCTTTGTAATATTGGTGTTATAGCCGCCTGCCAGTCCACGATTAGAAGTAATGACAATAACAGCCTTCTTATTTGAGCTTCCCTTTTTCAGATAAGGGTGATCAATATTGGAAGACCTTGAAAGCATCTCAGAGATTGTGGCATACATTGCATCTGAATATGGCTTGGTATGCTCTGCCTTTGTCTTTGCCTTTTGCAGCTTTACGGTAGAAACCAGCTTCATGGCTTTCGTTATCTGTCCGGTACTTTGTATACTCGTTTTACGTCTTTGAATATCTCTCATTGACGCCATGATATCACCCTTTTCTACTTAAATTCTTTCTTGAATTCCGTAATCGCCTTTACCAATTTATTCTCTGCTTCCTCATTAAGCTGCTTTGTCTCTCTGATTCCTGCCGGAATCTCTGGATACTTTGTGTCGATAAATTCAAACAGCTCTTTCTCAAACCGCTGCACATCCTCTACCTTCACATCAAGCAGGTATTTCTTAGTCGCAGCATAGATAATGATAACCTGATACTCTACCGGCATCGGCTTATACTGCGGCTGCTTTAACATCTCTTTAATTCTCTCGCCCTGTGCCAGCTTCTCCTTTGTGTCGGCATCCAGCTCAGAGCCAAACTGTGAAAATGCTGCGAGCTCTCGGTACTGTGCCAGCTCGACACGAATAGGAGCTGCAATTTTCTTGATCGCCTTAATCTGCGCCGCACCACCAACACGGGACACCGAAAGTCCTGCATTAACCGCAGGACGGAAGCCTGCGTTGAACATCTCCGTCTCCAGATAGATCTGACCATCTGTAATGGAAATGACATTGGTAGGAATATAGGCAGATACATCGCCTGCCTGTGTCTCAATAATCGGAAGTGCCGTCAAAGATCCTCCTCCCAGCTCATCCGACAGTCTCGCTGCTCTTTCCAGCAGTCTGGAATGAAGATAGAAAACATCTCCCGGATACGCCTCACGCCCCGGCGGTCTTCTCAACAGCAAGGAAAGTGTACGATAAGCGGTGGCATGTTTGCTCAGGTCATCATACACAACCAAAACATCCTCGCCATTCTCCATCCACTCCTCACCGATCGCACAGCCTGCGTATGGTGCAATATACTGTAACGGAGCCAGCTCACTCGCCGTGGAAGCAACCACCGTCGTGTAATCCATCGCTCCATATTCCTCAAAGGTCTTTACAATCGAAGCGACTGTGGAAGCCTTCTGTCCAATAGCGACATAGATACAATGTACTCCCTGCCCCTTCTGATTAATAATGGTATCTACCGCGATCGCCGTCTTACCGGTCTGTCTGTCGCCGATAATAAGCTCACGCTGTCCTCTTCCTATCGGGATCATGGCATCGATCGCCTTGATACCTGTCTGAAGCGGGGTATCTACCGATTTTCTTGAGATAACACCAGATGCCACCCTCTCTACCTGACGGTATTTATCGGTGACAATCGGGCCCTTTCCGTCAATTGGCTGTCCCAGCGCGTTCACAACACGCCCTGTCAACGCATCTCCAACAGGAACCTCCACTACTCTTCCTGTTGTCTTTACGGTATCTCCTTCATTAATATTCTTAGCGCTGCCTAACAGTACGGCACCGACATTATCTTCCTCAAGGTTAAGCACCATGCCGTAAACCTCTCCGGGAAATTCCAGCAGCTCTCCCTGCATCGCATTTTCAAGACCATGTATACGGGCTATTCCATCGGCAACTTGGATAACCGTACCCACATCGGACACTTCCAGCTTCGTGGAATAATTCTTGATCTGCTCTTTAATGACAGAGCTTATTTCTTCCGGTCTTAAATTCATGAAGCCCACACACCTTCTTTCCTTTCAGCCTAAAGCTGTATTTTCATCAATTCTCTGGACATTTGTTCCAGCTTATGTTTAATACTGCTGTCAACAACACGATCACCGATGCGGATCACCATCCCGCCAATCAGCCCCGCGTCCACGGTATAATCCATCTCAAAGGACTTATAGTCTGTCGTGGCAAGCAGCCTTTTCTCGACAGCCTTCTTCTGCTTATCCTTAAGCTCAACTGCCGTCGTGACCTTCGCCACACCGATATGCTTATACTCTCTGACCCTTCCCATAAAGAAATCAAAGATCTCAAAGATTTCGCCATAGCGGTCCTTGCTCACAACAAGCTCAAGAAAACCTGTCAGATTATCGCTCACCCTGCCCTTAAATATACGTTCCATAATCTGGAGCTTCTCTTCCTTCACAATCTTTGGATGCTCCATCAGCTTCATCAGCTCCTCGTTTTCCTTCAGAGCCTCTGAAACAGCCTGAACCTCTTTAGATAACTCATCCATGACATTCTGCTCCAAAGCAAGCTCAAACAACGCATCCCCGTAGGTCTTGGATACTAATTTTGCCATGTACTTTCACCCATTTCCTTTAAGGTCTCTTCAATCAGGGTATCCTGAATCTTCACATCCATAGACTGTGCGACTACCCTGCCTGCCATAGCAGACGCAATCCGGATCATTTCCTTCTTCATTTCGTCAACAGCACGCTTCTGCTCCAGAACTACCTCGCTGTGCGCGCGTTCGAGAATACGGTTTGCTTCCTCTCTGGCTTCATTCACTATATCCTCTTCTCTTTTCAGAGCTTTTTTGCGGGCTTCAGAAAGAATTTTTTCTGCCTCTTTATCGATCTCTCTCAGCTTCGCCTCATATTCTGCCTTAAGCGCGATCGCGTCCTCTTTGTTTTTCCCTGCTGTCTCAATATCCGACTGAATCTTCTCACGCCTCTTATTCAACATATCCCTCACAGGATTAAATAAAAGGAATGATAAAAAAGTAAACAAGATAAAGACATTGATTGCCAAAAATATGGAATCATGGATTAACTGGACATCCAGACCAAACATTCTCGGAAACTGCACCTGCGCTGCCAGCAGCATATCTAAATCAAATGTTATCAAGGTTTCGCCTCCTTCCGGCTTTTCTTTTTCGTATTACGCACCTGAATCAAAAGCGAATCAACCTTATAATTTTCCAAGCAGCGGAGCAACGAAGATTAAAATAATAGCTGTGGCAAAGCCGTACAGACCAGTTGTCTCTGCAACCGCCTGACCCAAAAGCATGGTAGAAGTGATGTCAGACTTTGCTCCCGGATTACGGCCTACTGCTGCTGCTGCATGACCTGCTGCAATACCCTGACCAATTCCGGGTCCGATACCTGCGATAAGAGCAAGACCTGCGCCAATAGCGGAACAAGCTAAAATTAAACCTTCATTCGTGATATTCGACATAATATTGTCCTCCTTACATTTCTTATTCTTCTTTTTTCATTAATCAGCTATCTTATCATTCACATACACCATAGTCAGCATGCAGAATACATATGTCTGGATTGCTCCTGAAAAGATATCAAAATACACATGCAATGCCGCTGGAATACCAATCTGTACAAAAATTGGCGTCAAGCCATACAAAAGCCCCATCATTACGGTTCCCGACATAACATTACCGAACAAACGTAATGACAGAGAAAGCGGTACTGCAATTTCACCGATCAGGTTGATCGGAAATAACAGAGCAAACGGCTGGAACAAGTTTGTCAGATGCTTCATCTTGTTTTTCTTTATGCCGTTATAATGGATCAACGCAAAAGTTATTAATCCCAACGGCAGCGTTACGCCGTAGTCTGCTGTCGGCGGTCTTAATCCCAGTAGACCAGAAATATTGGATATTAATATAAAAACAAATATGGTAGACAGGTAATTTACAAACCGTCTGGCATTATCACCCATAATTCCCTTAACCATATTATCCAGCATTTCTACGACAAGCTCTATTATGTTCTGGAAAGTTCCCGGAATTTCATCTGGATTCTTCATTTTTTTGCTTGCGCATATCGCCAGAATCATAATCAAAATTGTCACGATAACCAGACTGACATGCGTCGTGGTTAGATAAACCTCCTGCCCGAACAAATGATATTTCAGGCAGGGCTTGATCATAAAGGAATCCACTGACTCTGCGCCCACAAGAAACATCATCCGCCCTGTCATTGATAACATGCTCACTCTTTCACCCCTCCTTTATCTAAAGTCTCTCCGCCGATTTTCACGGCAGATTGCTCACGGCTTACCACCTGTGAGAAATCTATGAGTATACGGCTGAATATATGCCGCAACTTTCAAAGTCATAATACCAAGAAGAAGCCCCACCAAACTGCCAAGCTTCATCACACCAGTCAGGACAATCACCAAAAGCACCACCACGGTACGAATCACATAGGAGCTTATCATCTTAACCTTAGCGCCGTCCTCGCCGCGGTCCACCGCCTGCTGCACTGACGAGCTGATGGAAAATGTCATAAATACGGCAAGAACCACACCTATCAGCAGCCCTATCGAATAATACAGCTTATCCCCTGCAATCATCACGCCAAGAACCTCTAAAATCACTCCAGTCAACAGGATTCCCAATAAGAGTTCCCAGACTGTTCTATTTATATTCCTCATCTCTCTTCCTCTCTTCGCGTTTCTTCTCGTCCCTTATGGAGCTCATCGCCAAAATATATGCGTTTCTGCCGCCTGCTAAAACCCCAAGTGTCAAAAATACTAAGGTGAAAAACCCGGTTGAAAGGTGCTCATCCAGAAAGATACCCACAAAAAGGCATAGAAAGATCGGAACCATAACCTGTATTCCCAGTTGACTAATCAAAGTTAAATTTCGATACATGTGCTTCTCTGACTTCATAATACCCTCTATTTCCCTATTATATCACTAATTTCCAAATTGTCTACGGAATTTGTAGCAACTCAGTCTTATTCCCTATCTGATCCTTCTTACAGTGTTAGCGCGTTTATTAAAACGACTCTCTGTCAGAACTGGCACAGTCTGCGTGATAGCAGCGTCAAATTCCGTTGACATATACCCGCTGTGCAGCCAAAACTTGGCACAAAACTTCCATAAATTTCCACACTTTGACAGAAAGCCACAACCGCTCTCTGTGGCTGTGGCTTATTTTATACGCTTAAAAATATCCTTCAAGCCTTTCTTGGCATCTGCCGTATATGAAGGCGGAGCACCATTAATTTCTTCCTTCCACGCAAAATACTCTGCATCCAAATCAAAATCCTCCGCGCGGTACTCTCCCTTTCTATTACCTTTCTTATCCTCATCCTTCTTTCCCAATCCTCGCCTCTGTGATTGTTTTTCTCCTTTTAAGGCGTCCACCCTATCCTTGTAGGCGTCTGCGACATAGATCTCTATCTTCTTCTGCTCCTCGGTAAGTCCGCTCTCATCCAAATCATCCAGATCGAGTAAATCATCCTCCATCTCAATGTAATCCTCTAGTACGTCAAACCCGTCAAGCTCCTCAAACTCTTCTTTTCGTTCCGGCTCCTTAGCCATCTCAGCCTTCTGCTCTCTCTTCTCCTCCGCAGATACTTCCGCTTTCCTTTTCTCCGGCAAACGATTTAACCGCTTCTGCTCTTCCTGCTCTGCTTTCTCTTCTTGTTTTGCCTTGCCAATTAAATCAAGATACACTCTGCTCTGTTCCATGCTTTCTAGCTGGGTCTTAAGCTCTCCTCTGTTTTTTTCCAGATCTCTCAGTCTATCTGCAATCTGTCTGTCAATCTTTTCCCAAGTATTTTGAATACTTTCTCTTGCACGAGCAACCTCCTGCTCCAGCTCCATCAAGGTGCTGTCGGAATACAGGATTGAGGCCGCATAAATCTCCTCTGCACTTTCGGATGCTCTCTCCACCATGGCATCTGTCTCTTCTCTATATTTCTGTACTGCAAGCTCCCGGCTCGCCTTTGACTCCTCATACCGATCCATGGCAGCATAGACTTCATGGCTCAAGGATTCCAACAGAGCAAATATCCTCTTTTTGTCCACCACAATCATATCTTCTCTTGAAGATACCTTTTCCGCTTTTGCAAACATGACATGAATTTCCCGCATAATCCGTTCCATACCATCTGACATGTTTTCTCCTCCATTCTGTCCTTCTTTGCGAATTTTAGCCTACGGAAAAACTTACCTTTACGCATTTGCTCATGTGTTAGTATACCTCATCTTTCGTGTCTGAACAAGCAAAAAATGAAAAAAATCCCGGAAGGAAAATTCTTCCGGGAATCAAGCTGGGCTACAAGGATTCGAACCTTGAAAATGCTGGAGTCAGAGTCCAGTGCCTTACCGTTTGGCGATAGCCCAATCTCAAACTTAACTGCGCTGCATCTCTCAGCGACAAGAGTTATTATACCTATATTGTTTTATATTGTCAAGTACTTTTTTTAATTTTTTATTCATGCAGGTTACAGTTCAGACTTCCACTGAATAAAAGTAAAAATAATAGTTACTGGCATAATCATTTTCGAGAAAGGTCCGCGCAGAGAATCGCCTATAGTCCTCCGTCACCCCGCTCTCGCTTAGTGAAAAACGTAGCGGACACTAAGCTCGTGAAAGACCTCGCTAAGTGCCAACGTTTTTCAATAGGTGCCTTGAGGACTATAGGCGATTCTCTGCGCTATGT
>CAMWWW010000066.1 GCA_947178015.1 uncultured Clostridia bacterium | reverse complement strand
GGTATCCACTTATGATCAAGGCGGCGGCCGGAGGCGGAGGCAAAGGGATGCGCATTGCCGAAAATGCAGAAGAATTTGAGCAGAATTTTCTGACTGCACAGAGGGAGGCAGAGAAAAGCTTTAAGGATTCTTCTATGTATCTGGAACGATATATAAAATGTGCCAGACATATTGAAGTGCAGCTTCTTGCCGATAAGTGGGGAACTATCGTGCAGCTTGGCGAGCGCGACTGTTCTGTACAGCGGCATCATCAGAAGCTTTTGGAAGAAGCGCCATGTCCTGCTCTTTCACAGAAGCTTCGCCGAGAGCTGGGAGATGCCGCCGTGCGAGCAGCAGAAGCAGTAGGCTACGAAAACGCTGGAACCATTGAATTTTTATATTGTGAAGATGAGCGCTATTATTTTATGGAGATGAATACCAGAATTCAAGTGGAGCATCCCGTGACGGAGATGGTGACAGGGCTGGATTTAATCAAGGCGCAGGTTCGTATTGCCGCAGGAGAGAGGCTTTCTGTCAGGCAGGAGGATATTCCGATCAAAGGATATGCCATAGAGTGCAGGATCAATGCAAAAGGACCGGGGACAGTGACGCAGCTCCATCTGCCAGATGGAAACCAGATTCGCGTGGACACTGCCTTATATCAGGGCTGTGTGGTATCACCCTACTATGATCCCCTGATCGCGAAGGTGATAGTCCGTGGATGTGACCGGGAGGAGGCTGTGCAGAAAATGTGCAGTGCGCTGGGAGAATTTATAATAGAAGGAATAGATACCAATTTAGAAGAGCAGTATCAGATTTTGACAGATGAGAGATTTCTTGCTGGGGATGTGGATACTTGCTTTATAAGCGACAAAGAGAAGGAGCGGCCAAATGCTGAAATTTAGGAAGACCATCATCATTCCTATTGGAAAGAGAAAGCAAAAGGCAGAAGAGAGCCATATAGCACCCAAGGTGCCGGAGGGAATGTGGAGCAAATGTCCTCGCTGTGGGCAGATTCTTTATACGGAAGACAGAAAGCAGGCATATGATATCTGTCAGAAATGTGGTTATTATGTGCGGATGGGAGCATACGACCGAATTGCTATGGTAGCGGATGCAGGAAGTTTTGAGGAGTGGGATAAGATGCTTCCTGATAAGAATCCTCTGGGTTTGAAAGGGTATGAAAAAAAGCGGGCAGAGATTAGAAAAAGCTCTGGTCTTTCGGAGGCGGTGGTTACTGGCAAGGCGTTTCTTTATAAAGAGCCGTGCGTACTGGTGGTGTGTGATGCTCATTTTATGATGGCAAGTATGGGCTATACGGTGGGAGAAAAAATCACGCGCGCCGTGGAGCGGGCTATCAAAGAAAAGCTTCCAGTTCTACTGTTCGCATGCAGCGGAGGAGCTAGGATGCAGGAGGGAATGGTATCTTTGATGCAGATGGCAAAAACCTCCGCCGCACTGAAAAAACACAGTGACGCCGGGCTTTTTAGTATGGTGGTGCTGACCGATCCAACTATGGGAGGTGTGATGGCGAGCTTTGCGATGCTGGGCGATGTGATTCTTGGGGAGCCAAAGGCGTTAGCAGGCTTTGCAGGACCGAGAGTGATCAAACAGACAATCGGTCAGACGCTTCCAGAAGGCTTTCAGCGAACAGAATTTCTATTAGAACGCGGATTTATCGACGCGATCGTAGAAAGAAAAGATATGAAGGAAACGCTTTTTCAGCTACTTTGCTATCATAAAGAAAAACAAATCGCAGCCTTAAGTGAGAAACATGCCAGCCGGTCGAAAAAAAAGCATAAAAAAGAAAGAAGAAAGCAAGATAAAGTAGATGCTTGGGAGAGGGTTAAGCGCTCGCGTATGCAGGGCAGGCCGACGGCGATGGACTATATTGGGCTGCTGTTCCAGAATTTCTTTGAGCTTCATGGAGACAGAGCAGCCGGTGATGATAAGGCGGTGGTCGGGGGTATTGCATACATTGGCGGGGTACCGGTGACGGTGATCGCCCAGCAGAAGGGAAAGAACACAAAGGAAAACATTGAGAGAAATTTTGGTATGCCCAATCCAGAGGGATACAGAAAAGCGCTGCGCCTTATGAAACAAGCGGAAAAATTTCATCGTCCTGTGATATGCTTTGTAGACACACCCGGCGCATTTTGCGGAATCCAAGCGGAAGAGCGGGGACAGGGGGAAGCGATAGCGCGGAGCTTATTTGAAATGTCATCCTTTACGGTTCCCATACTGACCATTTTGATAGGAGAAGGTGGAAGCGGCGGAGCGCTTGCGCTTGCAGTCGCCAATGAGGTGTGGATGCTGGAAAATGCGACCTATTCTATTTTATCTCCAGAAGGCTTTGCTTCCATCTTATGGAAGGATAGCAGCCGGGCAAAAGAAGCAGCACATATCATGAAAATTACGGCGGATGACCTGATAAAATTTGGCATAATAGAAAAAATAATCCCAGAAGAAGGCTCGATTATGGAGATCAGCGCTTACTTAAAGCAGGAGATCAGTGAATTTATAGAAAAATATAGCAGGATAGAGCCGCAAAAGCTTGCGGACATGCGTTATAAAAGATTTCGCAGGATGTAGAATTGGCGGGGAGAAGGCATGTATTTTTTGTATGTTTGGTATCGAGGCTTTTGTTAATAGAAAATTTATTTGCTTCACTCTTAGTAACATGATATACTTAGGAAGAGGCATTTGCCAATTAGAAAGGAGATGAAGCAGAATGAATCCATTTTCTATAGTAACACCGGAAATTCTGGATTTGTCAGAAATCTGCATGAGGAATAGTCAGATCGATCCTTCCTTGTACGGAAAGTATGACGTAAAACGGGGACTAAGGGACATCAGCGGGCGCGGCGTACTGGCCGGTCTGACAGAAATCTCAGAAATCCAGTCCTTTGTCATGGAAGATGAGGAGATGATTCCTTGCGAAGGCAAGCTCTTTTATCGAGGTGTAGATATTGAAGACTTGGTGGGAGGATTTATCAGAGAGAAGAGGTTTGGATTCGAGGAAGCGGCGTATTTGCTGATGTTCGGCGAGCTTCCAACCAATGAAGTGCTTAAGAATTTTCAAAAGCTTCTTGGTGAATACCGCTCACTTCCTACAAGCTTTGTAAGGGATATTATTATGAAGGCGCCGAGTGCAGATATGATGAATACTCTGGCAAGAAGTGTACTGACCCTTTATTCTTATGATGATGCCGCAGATGATGTATCTATTCCAAATGTCATTCGTCAGTGTCTACAGCTTACGGCATTATTTCCACTGTTATCTGTATATGGTTATCAGGCATATCGCCATTATCATGATGGACAGAGCTTATATATACATACGCCGGATCCGGAATTATCCACGGCGGAGAATATTTTGCGCCTGTTGCGCCCGGACAGCAGCTACACGGATCTGGAAGCAAGAATTCTGGATGTGGCGCTGGTGCTTCACGCAGAACACGGCGGAGGAAATAATTCAACCTTTACCACACATGTAGTATCTTCCTCTGGAACCGATACCTATTCCGCAATCGCTGCTTCTTTGGGTTCTTTAAAGGGTCCAAAGCACGGTGGTGCAAACATCAAGGTAGTACGGATGATTGAGGATCTGAAGGTACAGGTAAAAGACTGGGAGGATGAAGAGGAAATCCGTGCCTATCTGAAGGCATTATTACATAAAGAAGCATTTGACAAGGCTGGGCTAATCTATGGAATGGGGCATGCCGTATATTCTCTCTCAGATCCAAGAGCGAATATATTCAAGCGTTTTGTTGAGAAGCTTTCCACGGAGAAAGGAAAAGAGGAGGAATTCCGGCTGTATTCTTTGATAGAACGCCTTGCGCCTGAGATTATATCTGAGGAGCGAAAGATCTATAAAGGAGTTAGCGCCAATATCGACTTCTACAGTGGATTTGTGTACAGTATGTTAGATCTTCCATTAGAGCTGTATACACCAATCTTTGCCATAGCAAGAATTGCAGGATGGGGAGCGCATAGGGTGGAGGAATTGATCAACGCCGGAAAGATTATCCGTCCTGCTTATCGAAATGTACAGCAGAGAATTCCATATTGTGTGATAGCAGATCGGAAATAGAGCACATAACAGAAGACTGTCTGGGAGACCAGACAGTTTTTGCGTATCTGCTCGCTTTGATAGGCAGATCATTACTATTTGCTTGACATTTTCTTTAATATAGGTATACTATATGAAACGGCAGAAAAGGTTCATAAAACAGAAGTAAAAAGGAGGCAGCGTAGAGTTGGATAAGCGGGAGATTCCGGCGGCGGGGGAGCGTTATCGTCATAAAAACGGTGGTTTGTATCAAATTGTGGCGATAGCAAGACATAGTGAGACAGAAGAGGAGATGGTGGTCTATCAAGAGCTGTACGGTGATTTTGGCGTGTATGTAAGACCACTTGCCATGTTTATAAGTGAGGTCAATCGGGAAGTGTCTTCGGAAAGCCAGCCAAGTAGCTATGGTGAAAAGGCGGTGGAAGGGATTTGTGCGGCGCCAGCTTTTCATGAGGCGCAGCAGGAACAGAAGACGGCATGTGCAGAGAGCCAGAAGAAGGATTCCCATGCATTTTTGATGGAATTTCTCGATGCAGACACCTATGCGCAGAAACTGAATATTTTAAGAGGAATGAAAAAACATATTGATGATAAGATGGTGCATGATATGGCGGTATGTCTGGATATTGGGCTGAATGAGAAGCCGTTGGAGGAACAGATTATGGATATAGAGAATTGCTTAAAGACATATGCCAGATTTGAGTGTAGCCGTTTAAGATGATGGAGCGGACTATGGGACAGAGTATTCTTACATTGCAGGGGATAGAGAAGAGCTTCGAGGAAACAAAAGTGTTAAAGGGGATTAGTCTTGAGATTGGGGAGGGAGAGTTTATCACATTTCTTGGTCCTTCCGGCTGTGGAAAGACGACAACCCTGCGCATTATCTCTGGACTGGAGCAGCCAGATGCAGGAAGGGTGTTCCTCGCGGGGGAGGATGTGACGGAGCTTGCGCCGGAGAAGAGGGATGTGAACACGGTTTTTCAAAATTATGCGCTGTTTCCACATATGAATGTGTATGATAATGTTGCGTATGGCTTGAAGATTCGAAAGACGCCTAAGCTAGAGATTCGTGACCGGGTGATGAATGTTCTTGCCATGGTTCAGTTATCTGGCTATGAGAAGCGTATGCCGGCGCAGTTATCTGGCGGACAGAGGCAGCGGGTCGCAATCGCCCGCGCGATTGTAAATAAGCCCAAGGTGCTCCTTTTGGATGAGCCGCTGGGGGCATTGGATCTGCAGCTTAGGCGCCAGATGCAGGTGGAGTTAAAGCGGCTGCAAAGAAAGCTTGGTATCACTTTTCTCTACATCACGCATGATCAGGAGGAGGCGATCAATATGTCAAGCCGAATTGTGGTGATGCACGATGGGGTGCTGGAGCAGGTGGGGACGCCGGATGAAGTTTACTATCACCCACGTACCAGCTATGTAGCACAATTTGTGGGAAATGCCAATATACTGACAGGGAAAGTTGTGGAGAGAAGAGAGGGCGTTCTTTCTGTTCAGATAGGGCAGGAAATGGTTTGTGTTCTGGATGATGGAAGTGCGTCCGTTGGGGAGATGGCTGTGATCGCGGTGAGAAGCGAGCATATCTTGGTGACGAAGGAACGTGCGAGTTTGGGGCTTGCCGCGTTGGTGAAGGAAAAGAGTTTTGCGGGCGGCATGCTGCGGATGACACTTGTCCTTAAGGATGGAAAGGCGCTGATTGCAAGTCGTCATGGAATCGATGCGGACTGCGAGGAGGGCGATCCCGTATTTTGCTGCTGGGAACCGGAACAGGCGGTTTTGGTGGATGGCAGAGAGCAGGAGGGAGTGACAGCACAGAAATGAGAAGAAGCAATAGAAGAGGAATCCCTCATGGGTTTTTGATGAGTTTACCCATGTATCTTTTTACGTTGTTTTTTGTTCTTGCCCCACTTTGTTATATGGTGATTCTAAGCTTTCTTACAAGGGCGGAGGTCTGGGGTGTGGTCCATGAGGTGACACTTGACAATTATCGCAATATTCTGACGCCAGTCTATCTGAAAACCTTCTATGAATCCTTAAAACTTGCCGTGATCTGTGTGGTGCTGATTATACTGACGGGATATCCTTTTGGGTATTTTATGGCGAAGCTGTCCTCAACATGGAAACGGCGGGTGAGTATGCTTTTGATGATACCATTTTGGACCAGCGCGCTGATCCGTATGTATGGCTGGATTATTATATTTCGGAGCAATGGTATTTTGGATAAACTGCTGATGGGACTCCACATCACAAAGGAACCGTTAAAGCTTCTTTATACGTATCCTGCCGTCGTGGTGGGCATGGTATATGCATTGGTGCCTTTTATGATTTTTGCCGTGTACTCCAGCGCAGAGAAGATGGATTGGTCTTTGGTTGAGGCGGCGAGGGATCTGGGCGCCTCTCCAGCAAAGGCATTTTTTACTGTCACTTTGCGATTGACGATGCCGGGGCTGTTGTCCGGTGTGGTGCTTACCTTTATCCCGTCCATGGGCTTGTTTTTTATTGCAGATATACTGGGAGGCAATAAGGTAGTGCTTGTGGGAAGTTTGATTCAGGAACAGCTTATGAAGGCGAGAAATTGGCCGTTTGCGGCGGCTTTGTCCGTGGTGCTTATGATTCTGACTTCATTGATTATATGGTTGTACCGCAGGGTCACAAAAGTGAGGGATTTGGAGGGATTTTATTGAGAAGGATAGCATTTTCTAAGCTGTATATAGGGCTTGTTCTAGTGATTATGTATCTTCCGATTCTGCTGATTGTGATCTATTCCTTTAATGAATCGAAGATTTCTTCTGTGTGGGGAGGGTTTTCACTAAAATGGTATGAGATGTTAAGGACGGATCGGGCGATGCATGAGGCGATAAAGAACAGCTTGATCTTAGGAGCTTTAAGCTGTTGTGCCGCCGCGATTGTCGGCACGCTCGGCGCCGTGGGAATGAGCCGAATTAAGCTGCGCACAAAGGGGGCTGTGGAATATCTTTCCATGCTGCCCATTATGATACCAGAGATTATTCTGGGAATGATATTTATGACATTTTTTGCACTGGTTGGTCTGCCATTTGGGATGACGACATTAGTGATTGCGCACACGGCATTTTGCATCCCCTATGTTTATATGATGGTAAAGGCGAGACTTGCAGGAATGGACGCTTCCTTGATGGAAGCAGCGAGGGATCTGGGCGCTTCTCCGTGGAGAGTGTTTTTTGATGTTACGCTTCCGCTGATTGCTCCGGCTGTGATGTCTGGGATGCTGCTTTCTTTTGCTATGTCGCTGGATGATGTCGTGATCAGTATATTTGTCACAGGAGCAGAGACAAACACGCTTCCGATTAAGATCTATACACAGATGAAAACAGGGTTGACGCCGGAGATCAATGCATTGTGTACCATTATGCTGGGAGTGACGCTTATTATAGTGACGCTGTCCGGCATACTAGGTGGGAGGAAGAAAGGAGACGCATAATAATGAGGAGAATTATGAAAAAAGCAGCCCTGCTGCTGGCAGTGGTTATGGTTCTTATGGCGCTGGCAGGGTGCGGAGACAAAAAGAATACGGAAACACTGAACCTTTTTACATGGGATGGCATGTTTCCGCAAGAGGTTTTAAGCGGGTTTGAGAAAGAATATGGGATTCAGATCAATTATTCGAATTTTGATTATGATGAGGATATGCTTGCAAAGTTGGAGACGGCAAAGGGCGGCGATTATGATCTGGTAATTGCAGATGATTATATTATAGAGATTGCGATTGAGGAGGGGCTGGTGCAGAAGCTGGATAAGAGCAAGCTCACGAACCTTGCAAATGTCGATCCCGTGTTTCAGGGGCATTTTTATGATAAGACAGATGCGTATACCGTGCCTTATGGCGCAGGAATCCCGCTGATTGTCTACGATCCGGCAGCGGTGGATATCGAGATTACCGGTTATGAAGATCTGTGGAATCCTGCTCTTAAGGATAATGTGGCACTGATAGGAAATTATCGTGTCATAGATGGAATTGTATTAAAGATGATGGGAAAATCCTTTAATGAGAATGACACAGCAGTGATCGAGGAGGCGGGAAAAAAGCTTTTGGAGCTGGCGCCCAATGTGCGCTTAATCAGTGATAACAACACGCAGGATTATCTGATTAGCGGGGAGGCGGCAGTAGGTTTCCTCTACACTTCTCAGGTGACAATGGCGTTGGCGGCAAAAAGCGACCTGAAGGTCGTATATCCAAAGGAGGGTCTGGGTTTTGGTATTATGGCCGGCTTTATTCCCTCACAGGCGCCAAATGGGGATGCAGCCCACAAGTTTTTGGACTATATTTTAAGACCAGAGATAGCGGCGCAGTGTTTTGAGCATATTGGCTATGTTTGTACCAATCAGGCAGCCGTGCCCTATCTTTCCGAGGAGGCGAAACAAAGCTTATCCTTGCCGGAGGAAGCGCAGTCTGGCGAATTTATTATGGATATCAGCGCTGAGGCGAATGAGACGCATGAGCGGATCTGGACAGAATTTAAGGCAGCTTTGAATTAAGATTGGAGCTGGCTCACCAATTCTTGCTTCCTTCATATACTACTATATGGAAATTGAAATGGTGGTATAGAAGGGAGCCAATTTTATGGAAGAACATGCCGTCTTAACCTGCGACTGCAATTTTGCCGGATTAAAGCCGATTATGGTAGATTTGCCGTATCCGCCTATCCGCGTCGAAGAAAAGAATTTGGCCTATGCAGGGCTGTTAAGTATTGATTACTGCGGGGCTGTGTCGGAGCTATCGGCCGTCACCCAGTATATTAACAATGAGAGCCGTCTTGCCTGTGAACACTGCTCCATAGCAAGAACGATTCTTGGGATTGCGGTGGCGGAAATGATGCATCTGCAAAAGCTGGGAGAATTGATAGGACTGCTTGGCGGAACAATTGATTATACAGCAAAGTACAGAAACGGCAGAAGAAGACTGTGGACGCCAGAGTTTCTCTCCTTACAGCAGGAGTGTGAAAGGATGATAGCCGCAGGCATTGAGTCAGAGAGGGCGGCCATTCAGCAATATCAGGCACATATTCGCATGATTGAGGATGATTGTGTCAACGCTGTGCTGAAACGGATTATTATGGATGAGGAGTATCATATTATGCTGCTTCAGGCGCTACAATCACAATAAGAAGAAAAAAGAAAAATAATTATTAATTTTGTATGAATATTCAGGCAGCGGCGCATGAAAAAGAACGGCAGACGCTGCCGTTTTTCTTGAAAAATAAGGGTTTTTGCTCTTTTCGTCACCGTGACATTTGTCATTAGAATATATGATGGGAATTTCTTGCCAAGTTAAAAGGGATGTTATATAATAAACTTAATTGCTGTGAAAGTGAAAAGAAGATAACCGTGTCAAGTTTGGAGGATAAGAATGGGGAATAGCGGGGAAAAGAATTTAGGGCAGGAAATACAAAATATAGTTCAGGATGCGGTGAAAAATATGGATTTTCAAGGGCTGAACAGAGAGATTGGAAACACTGCCAGAATAGCAATAGAGGATGTAAAAAGAAATATCAGCAGCCAGCCGGAGCAAAATACAACCAATATTCACGGAAAGGAAAAAGATTATAAGATTATCCGTGACGCAAATGGAAGATATCAGAAGATACGGACAGGCGCTGCGGGGATGATGGAGTCGGTGCAGCAGACAAGGCAGCAGGTGCGCCAAACACAGCAGAGACCAAATGTTGCACAGACACAGAGGCAGGTGCCTCAGACAAGACAGCCGCAGCAAGTGAGAAGAGCAGCTCCTCTGGTTGACAATAAGCCCGCCGGCAGAATATCGAGCGTGGTTTATACGTTATTGGGAGGATTTTTTGGATTTTCTTTTGGAATAGCGATTATGATACTTGGATTGGTGGGAATGGTTGAGTGGGAGCCGGGCTGTATTCTCGCCGCGATGATTTTGTCTCCCTTTTTTCTGGGGAGCGC
>CAMWWW010000065.1 GCA_947178015.1 uncultured Clostridia bacterium | reverse complement strand
CTTAGCGTCCGCTACGTTTTTCACTAAGCGAGAGCGGGGTGACGGAGGAAATAGCAGCGCTGACTATGCGGACCACTCTCGAAAACAATTCATAAATCTATTCTATTCTATTTCTGCAACTCGTCATATGCGTCAAACAACTTTCTCGCTATCGGCGCCGCATTGTCGCTCCCCGTTCCTGCTTCCTCCAATACAACGCTAACCACCAGCCTTGGATTCTCCGCTGGAGCAAAGCCCACAAACCATGCGTGAGATTTCTTTGTTTCATCCCACTCTGCCGTTCCTGTTTTTCCAGCGGCAGTATATTGATCGGACAATACCGCATACCCTGTCCCGTCCGTCACGCAGGCGGTCATCCATCCAGTCAGCGCCGCTGCCTCCTCCGCCGTCATCAACCTATCATACACAGATGGCAAATACTGCTTTATGGTATTTCCATATGCCGTCCTGATCTCAGACACGACATACGGCTTCATCAGCACACCTCCATTTGCGATGGAAGCAGCAAGCAGCGCATTGTGGAGCGGTGACATCTCTGTCTTCCCCTGCCCGATCGCCGTCTGTAATATCTCCCAGTCAGGAGCCTCCGGCGCAAGCGCAAAGGAGCTTTTCTGATAGGCAAGCGGAAATGGAAGCTCAGCATTAAAAAGAAGGCTCTCGCAAAGCGCAGTAAAATTCGGTATTGAAAGCATGGTTCCTATCTCAGCAAATGCCCCATTGCAGGATTTTGCAAAAGCACTGGTAAAATCAAGATTTCCATGTGATTTTCCATTATAGCATTTAATTTCTGCATTATGATAAGAAAATATACCCTTGCACGTATAATTAAAATCTTCCAGCGCAGCCGGATTTTCCCGCAATAACTCCAATGCGGTGACAATTTTAAAGGTGGAGCCGGGCGGATATAAGCCCTGAGAAGCGCGATTTAGCAAAACACTGTCGCCGCTTGTAAGCTCTTCCCATTTTTCCACAATCTCATTCGGATCAAAACTGGGCTTTGACACCATCGCAAGCAGCTTTCCTGTGGAAGGCTCTAGCACTACCACAGCGCCCCGTCTGTCTCCCATTGCCTCATAGGCCGTTTGCTGAAGCTTGAGAGAAAGCGTGGTGACAACCTGATTCCCCGGCTTTTTTAGATCGGCGAATTCCCGGTAAATTTTCTCATAAATCGGAATATCAGAGGTCAGCAGCTCAAAATTATAGTTTCCTTCAATTCCAGTTCTTCCATTTTGTGAATAGCCGACCACATGGGCAAAAAGATCCTGATAGGGATAATAACGGGATTCTGTCCCATCCTCTGTCACTAACGTCTCCGCCAATATCTCCCCGTCCTCGGACAAAATGGAGCCCCTCACAATCTTTTTCCCCAGATTTTCTTGGCGCAGGTTATAGGGATTGTTGATCACAGCTCGGCTCTCAAAAATAAGAAAATAGAGCAAATAGCCGCACATCAACAAAAAAATACCGGCGAACAAGTACATAATTCGATATAATTCCTTTTTCTCATCCAAGCCCTTTGGGTCCATAGTACGATTCTGGTCGTCACCCTTTTTTCTGGTCATTGATGTCTGCCCCCTTTCCAGCTTGCATGTATAAACCCTGTATTACAGCAAACATGCAGAGTGTGCTTAAAACCGAGCTTCCTCCAGAGCTTACCAAGGGCAGCGTCACGCCGGTGGATGGAATCAACTTCATCGCTCCTCCCACCGTGAGAAACACTTGTATTCCATACAGAATGGCAAGCCCTGATGCCAGATAACGGTAAAATAGACTTTGGCTCTCCATCCCTATATTTAAAAACAGAAAAAGGGTTCCAAGACAGATAAGAATCACACAGATTGCCACAGCCCCGCCCAGTTCCTCCGCGATAGCAGAGAAGATAAAATCCTGCTCCACAACTGGAATCTGTCCCGGCGATCCCTGATACAGCACCACGCCCAAAAAGCCTCCCATACCGATGGCAAATAACGACTGTGCAATCTGATAGCCCTTTGTGTCAATCACCGACCATGGATCAAGCCATGCCGTCACTCGGACCTGCACGTGATCAAAAAGGCGCCATGCCACATAAGACGCCACACTCGCACATGCCAGCCCGCCAAAAAGATACAGAGACTGTCTGGTTGCCACATACAGCATCAACAGATACGTAAGCGCAAAGATCAGCGCTCCTCCCAGATCCTTGGATGCCACCAGCAAAAGCACATGAAGCGCTGCCATCAGCGAAACCTTGACAACTTGCAGAAAACTTCTTGATTTTTCAAACATTGCGGCGATAAAAAAGACATAGACCAACTTCACGAACTCAGAGGGCTGAACAGAAATCAACCCGAACTTAAGAAACAGCTTTGCCCCATATGTAGTGTCCGCGACTAAAAACACCATAAGAAGCAGAGCACTTCCAATCAGTCCATACACCCATGCCAGTCTGCGAAGCTCTCTGTACTTTCCCATAATCCACGGAATTACAGACACGCCAAGCGTACCGACAAAAACGATCACAGACTGCTTAAGGGCCAGCCGAAAGGACAGCCTAGAAAGTACAAGAAAACCAATGGCAAGAAGCATGCACATATGGCTTGCCAAGGTACGGCAGGACTGCGGATAAATCACTCTTAAAAGAAATATCACACAGATAAAATACACTGCCTGCGCACCATACAAAAGAATAAGCTTCTCATTTCCCGTCACCAAATAGCCGCTCAAATATCCCAAAAAATGTACACTGAACAGACATATATTCTGTCTTATAACCGTTTTTCTTCGCTGCGCCTCCGTCTTCTTTCCAAACCATGCAAAGGACTGCCAAGTATAAACCGCAATAAACAATATAATCAGATATTGAGCGCCTCTTATTACTATATTCTGCAAATCTTCACCTACTCTACTCCACGCTTAAAATGACCTCTGGTAAATTCCCATGGCTCCTCCCGGTAAGGAATCCCCCGCTTATACGCATTGATAAAACATTCTGTGACAACCCTTGCCTCCTGCACACTCTCTGTCGTAAAATCAAGCCTCACCGCTCCCGGCGAAAGTCTATCCACCTCATCCTTGCTGCTTAATAAGGATAATGGTTTACAATTATAGATCTTATTATAACAAAATCTGCACAGATGCTTCACCGGAAATTTATTTTTATAGCGGTCTGTAAGCACAAGCAGCGCCGGTTGCTTTCCCTGCGATAACCGCGCTGTCTGCAACGGCTGTCCGAGCTGCGACGCCTGTTTAAAAAGCCCTGTGCAGCCTCTTGTATTTTTCATTACGCACTGGGCGGATACCATCATAGGAATCCTTCCATATACAATCAACTCACTCTGCAAAGAGGAAAGCTGCCTAAGCTCCCTCTCATTTAACTCCGCCGGAAGTGTGAAGAGCTCAAAGCCTGCATAATCCATCAGCGCCGCTCTCGCTCTCCGGTTCCATATATAGACGCTATTATCACAGCGCAGCGGCAGCGGACACCGCTTTTTCACCAGATATGCTATCTCCTCATAATTTTTCACCACAAAACCTGCGAGACCGGAAGAACACAACTTTTCATAAGATTTATCAAACAGCCGCTCCTCCCTTTCTCGAAAAATATGTGGTAACACATAATAGAATGTCCTTCTTGTCCCTTTGTTATTCTCACAAAGCTGCATGACCATAGATTCATCAAACGCACAACTATCCAGATATATGGCATCAATCTCCTGAAAAGAAAGCATCGCATCCATATATTCGATTTTTTCCAGATAGACATGAAGCCTTGGAGGCTCTTTTTTGTCACTTTTCTGATAAAGCGGCATCTGTTTCATTGGCTGCCATTCTTTCGCATCCTGTCTTTTATAGGGTGCGAGCAGCGCCTCCTCAAGTTGCTCTACTGCACTGCGGCGCAGCTCATTGAGCGCCGTCAATGAAAAAAAGCTCTCCTTATCGGTATCAATGGACAAATCCTCCCACGCAAATGGTGTATTTCCCAGCCGTCCAAGCTGCTTTCGGATTCGATCCTCATCCAGAGGCTGCCGCTCCGCCCGCTCTGCCAACCCTCCGCTCACCTGAACCTTCACGCCGCCGCAGGATACGGATAATGTGACAGGATTGTCGGCGCGCAACAATATACGCCCCGCTATCCTCTCTTTTGGCTCCTTCTCCATATACGTCTTTCGGATCTCCGCAAACAAAGCCTCGTTCCTTTCCGGCGCTTCTCCCTCTCTGCCCTCAAGAAACATCATATCCTTTCCATTCTGCTTTTTATAATATCCCTCGGTAAAACCGCCTCGATTGTAAATATCAAACAACCGCCTTTTATCTTCTGGTTCTACAAAATAGGCTTCCTTCTCTCCATCAGACAAGCACCGATCCAGATAGCTGCGATAGATGCTGACAACTCCGGCCGTATACTCCGGCTTCTTCATTCTTCCCTCAATCTTGAAAGAATAAACACCCGCGCGAAGCATTTCAGGCAAAATTTCTACCGCGCACAGATCCTTTGGACTAAGATAGTACTGTCTTTTTCCCTCACATAGATAAGGAAGTCTGCAAGGCTGTGCACACCTTCCTCTGTTCCCGCTTCTTCCTCCGACAATGCTGCTAAACAAGCACTGCCCAGAATAGCTATAGCATAGAGCGCCATGAACAAAACTTTCTATCTCAATTTCAACCTTGTCAGATATCTCCCGAATCTCCGAAAGCGACAGCTCCCTCGCCGTGACGATGCGCGTCGCTCCCAGCTCCTTCATCATCCTAGCGCCGTGGACTCCCGTCAGGCTCATCTGTGTGCTTGCATGGATCGGCAGCTTTGGAAAAACCTCGCGCACCAATGCCAAAACCCCTATATCCTGCACAATAACGGCATCTAACCCTTCTTGATAAAGGGGCAGCAGATACTTGTACAGCTTCTCTTCCAGCTCTTCCTCCTTAAGCAATGTATTGACCGTCAAATATAATGCTCTTTTGTGAAGATGCACATAATCAATCGCCCGCTTAAGCTGCTCCATATCCAGATTCTCTGCATAGGCGCGCGCGCCAAAGAGCTGCCCTCCAAGATAGACCGCATCCGCACCCGCTGCCACCGCCGCCGTCATGCTCTCATACGATCCTGCAGGAGCCAAAAGCTCTGCCCGGTTCTGCTGTGTCATAGCCTCTTCTTACCCTTCCTCATTCTTGACATTCTGCCGGCTGGCGGCAAGCTCCGTCTCCAGCCGGACAATCATCTTTTCCTGTTCACTATATTTTTTCTGCAACGTAGACAGCTCCTTTCTCGCTGCCTCCTCCTTAATCTGCAGCTCAATCAGCTCATGTTTTAGATTATAAAGCTCCTTATTCTTGCTCTCCAGCTCAAGCTCTAAAATATCCGCCTGCCTCTTGCACTTAAAATAATCATCTGCAATATTTAAGTATGTCATCGTATTCTGCGTCTCTCTGTTTTGACGGCGAAAGCCCTCCGCTGACTTAAGCTCTGTCAGCTTAGTGTTTATGTAGGAAGCTACACGGTTTAAATAGTCCTCATCCTCATAGCCGCTCAATGTATAAACTTTTCCATCAATCAGTACCTGAACTGTATTTTTCGATGACATAACATTCCTGCTCCTTGGTGTATTCTTTCCTTATTATAACTAATACGCCGCGAAAACACAAGCAGTTTATAAAAGCCCCAGATGTGCATGGGCAAGCTGTGTCACCATACGCCCCCTTGGCGTTCGCTTAATAAAACCATTCATAATCAGATACGGCTCGTAGACATCCTCCAAGGTTCCCGCATCCTCCCCGACAGCGGCCGCCAACGTGTCAAGCCCGACGGGACCGCCCTGAAACTTCTGAATCATCGTGGTAAGAATCAGCCTGTCACTATTATCCAGCCCCAGCTTATCCACCTCAAGCAGATCAAGGGCAAATACCGCAACCTCTTTTGTGATCTCCCCATTATACTTCACTTGAGCAAAATCTCTCACGCGCTTTAGCAATCGGTTGGCAAGTCTCGGCGTCCCTCTACTTCTCCTTGCAAGCTCCATCGCACCTTCCTCTTCAATCGCAACCCCCAAGACCTTCGCAGAGCGCACAATAATCGTCTGCAACTCCTTTGGCGTATAAAATTCCAGACGATGCACCACTCCAAAACGATCCCTTAACGGCGCCGTCAAAAGTCCCGCCCTTGTCGTCGCACCCACCAGAGTAAACTTTGGCAAATCCAGACGGATCGAGCGCGCAGACGCTCCTTTTCCAATCATTACATCAATGGCAAAGTCCTCCATCGCCGGATAAAGCACCTCCTCCACCTGACGATTCAGGCGGTGAATCTCATCCACAAAGAGCACATCGCCCTCTTTTAGATTATTGAGAACCGCCGCTATCTCGCCCGGCTTCTCAATGGCGGGACCAGAAGTGATCTTAATCCCCACCCCCATCTCATTTGCGATAATACCGGCTAACGTCGTCTTCCCAAGTCCCGGAGGACCGTAGAACAGCACATGATCCAACGGTTCCTGCCTCGCCTTCGCCGCCTCAATATAGACCTTCAGATTTTCCTTCGCCTTCGCCTGCCCAATATAATCAGAAAGAAGCTGCGGCCGAAGGCTTCCCTCCAGCTTCCCGTCCTCCTCTGTCATCTCTGTACTAATCACACGTTTTGCCATAATCCCAATCCCATCTAGTTAAATTTTTTAAGCGCCGCTCTTAACAGCTCCTCCACCGTCATCTCTTCCGTGATCTCCACCTTCTTAACGGCGCCCAAAGCCTCCGCTGCCGAGTAGCCCAAAGCCGTCAAAGCCTCCACAGCCTCCGCGCGCACCGTCCCTATATGCTCTGCATCCGCCTGCTTCTCCTCATGTTCCTTTGTAAGCTCCAAAGCCTCCGCCAGATCAATCTTGTCCTTCAGCTCGATAATCAGCTTTTTCGCCGTCTTCACGCCAATACCGGGCGCCTTGGCAATCGTCTTTGCATCCTCAGAGAGAATAGCAAGGCGGAGATTGTCCGGCGTCACCGTGGACAAAATGCCAAGGGCACCCCTTGGGCCTATCCCGCTGACCGTGAGAAGAAGCCGGAATATCGTCAAATCCTCTCTGGCAAGAAAACCATATAGGCTTAGGCCGTCCTCGCGCAGATACAGATAGGTGTATAACTTCAGCTCGCTGCCGCAGGGAGGCAGCATATTGTAGAGCGAGGCAGGAATGGAGATACAAAATCCAACTCCCCCCTGCTCGATCACCACGGATTCCTCATACTTCTCTGCAAGCTGCCCCTTCACATACGCTATCATAAACCATCCTCACCATCCAAATAATCGAACATTTATACGATTATCATAGCATAAAACTGGAAGGAAGGCAATCTATTCTTCTGTTTTAGGCAGACTGATACGGATAAAGCGTCGGATAAAATCTTTTTTATTAAATGGAATCACTGGATACAAATAGCTTTTTCCAGAAATTGTCTTATTAAATACCACCGCGCATATCGAAATAATCACACCTGCTATATAACCATATATGGAAAAAATAGATGTCAGCACCAACATAATCAGTCGCATAAATTTCAGTGCAAAGCCCAGCTCAAAGCTTGGCTGCGAATAATTTGCCAGAACCACAAACGCCATATAAAGCATGGACTCCGCATTAAACCACCCCGACTGCACCGCGTAATCTCCAAGCACCAGACCGGCAATCACAGACAGAGGAGTACTTAACATATTTGGCGTATTAACAGCCGCAAGCCGCAAACCATCAATGGCAAATTCCAAGATTAAGAGCTGAAAAAGCAGCGGAACCTGAACCTCCTCGGCAGGAACAATAAATTGAAGCCAATCTGGAATCCAGCCCGGATTCTTCATAAGAAGCAGCCAAGTAGGCGTCAAAAATAACGTGAGCAGCGTCGTCAAAAAGCGCGACAACCGCAGATAGGTTCCCGTGACAGGCGGAAAATAATAATCGTCCGCCTCCTCAATAATGTCAAACACAGAAGTCGGCATAATCATAGCCGAGGGAGAATTATCCACCAGCACGACAATATTTCCCTCTAGTATAGAAGCTGCCGCCGTATCCGGGCGCTCCGAATATTTATACTTTGGAAACGGATTGATCCAGCTTCGCTTATACAAACACTCCGCCAAGCTCTCCTGATTCATGGTAAGCGCGTCAATATCAATGCTCTGAATTCTCTGTTTTAGATTCTCAAGAAACGCCTGATCCACCCGATCCGCCATATAGCTCACCACCACGTCCGTCTTCGAGCTTCTTCCCACGCTCATCATCTCCATACAAAGCTTGGGGCTGCGGATTCGCCTTCGAATCAAGGCAGTATTAAACACCACCGTCTCCACAAAACCATCTCTGGAGCCGCGCATCACTCTGTCCTTCTCCGGCTCATCCACGCCTCTGGCGGGATACGTCCGGCAGTCAATCGCCAGAGCTTTATCATAGCCATCGATAAACATACAGACCACGCCCGAAAGCAGCGCGCGAAGCAGACTGTCCTTCTCTGTCTCAACATCCACCTCCACATAGGAGATCCACTGCTTTGAAAACTCCTCCAACGTCTGCGGCATTTTATCCTTTGTGATACTCTCCAAGGATGACATCAGCTTCTGCATCACCTCATCCTTGACAAAACCGTCAATAAAATAAAATCCTGCCTCCCGCTCTCCTATCACCAGATCCTTATAAAGAACATCAAAATTAGTATCAATCGCAAGAAGCTTATCCCACGCTTCTTTATTTACCTGAAGCTTATCCGAAAAATCCGTGGCTGTACTCACTTCTCTCACCCCATCCTTTCTGTGAATTCACGCTATACGAAGCCGCAATCTCTCATTCACAATCTCAATTTATACGATATGTATTAGCTTTCACACATACTTAATTTTTTATGCACCTGCTTGCGGCATAAGTAAAATTATCGTATAATAAAAATACAATACCACGACACGAACGGAGGAAAAACATTATGCGCATCCTTGAGGAGTCCTTTCCCGTAACCATTCACCCCTCTCTTCTGCCGGATACCGCATCAAAAGTGATTTTTTTTGATATAGAGACAACAGGCTTTTCTGCTCATGCCGCCATTCCCTATCTAATTGGCTGTATCTATCTAGCAGAAGGAATATGGCGGCTTCGCCAATGGTTCCTCGACGAAATTTCGGATGAAAAAGCGATGCTGTCCTCCTTTTTTGACTTTATCCGCTCCTATACATGGCTCATCCACTATAATGGCAGCTCCTTTGATATTCCCTTTTTAAAAAATAGAATGGAACGCCACCATCTTGACAAAAACTTCTCCTCGTTTCATAACCTAGATCTCTTTCGAGAAATTAAGCCATATAAAAACCAACTGGGAATTTCCAGCATGAAACAAAAGGATCTGGAAGAATTTCTAAATATACACCGAACGGATCACTTTTCAGGAGGAGATTTGATCGAAGTCTATTTTGAATATATGGCAATCCACAAAGAAGAGCTTTATCAATGCCTGCTGTTACATAATGCAGATGATCTAAGAGGAATGGTTTCCCTTCTCCCGCTCTATGGACTGACGCTGCTTCTAAAGGGGAGCTTTGCGGTAGAAAAGACAGAACAAACAAAAGAGGGCATCACGTTCTTTCTAAAAACAGATACCCTGCTGCCCTCCTCCTTAAAAGTAGCATATGACGCATGCTGCGTGCAAATCGATAACGAACAGATCCTCGCGCAGGTTTCCACAAACCATGAGGTGCTAAAATATTTTTATTCCAATTACAAAGATTACTATTATCTTCCCGCAGAAGATCAGGCAATTCATAAAAGTGTGGCGGTATATGTAGACAAAGCATATCGAAAAGCCGCAAGTCCTAGTAATTGTTATACCAAAAGAAAGGCTGTATTTCTGCCGCTTAAGGATAAGAGCTTTGCACGAGATGTATTTCAGAGGAATTACAAAGAAAAAGAGTACTTCTTTGAGATCACAGAGGCTTTCTTGCAGGATAAAGAAATGCAGAGAAGCTATTTAGTACAGCTTTTTAATATATAACACCAGTTTACAACTTTTTGATAAAGTATAAGTTTTTGTAAAGGCAATTTATGTAATCATTTTCGAAAAAGGTCCGCATAGCCAGCCCTGCTATTTCCTCC
>CAMWWW010000064.1 GCA_947178015.1 uncultured Clostridia bacterium | reverse complement strand
TGACAGGGAAGGAATCCCAACCACCATCGCGGCCCCGATGTACCAGTAGCTTAGTCCGGCGAGAAAAATAATACAACAAAAGATCGCCAGAAACACGATGCTTGAGGAAAGATCCGGCTGTTTGTAGATCAGGTAAAACGGCAGAAAAAACAAGAAAAGCACAAAAAATAAAACTCGCGGTGAATTCATCTTTTCTTGATATTTCTGAAGCATCCAAGCAAAAAACAAAATAATGCAGATTTTTGCAAGCTCAGAAGGCTGGATGCCAAAGCTTCCCCCGAAGCGAATCCAGCGCTGTGCACCATTTCCAGAGTCTCCTTTGAATTTAACATAGATCAAAAGTCCCAAATTAACGGCATAAATAATCCAATGAAACTTTAAGATAAAATGATAGTCGACAATGGACAGAAACAGCATCACCACAAGCCCTGCACAAAAACAGATAAGCTGCTTTTTGTCTGAGCCGTCATTAATGGCACTTCCTATTACCTTTACGCCCAACAGTGTCAGACAGGAAATAAAAAGCACAAGCCTTAGGTTAAAATACTTAAAACGATATTCTCGAAACTGAAACAAAGCCTTTCTACTCCTTATGCTTGAGATCGCGGATTGGAATGTTGGCATATAGAGCGGGAACTGTTCCGTTATTTCCCTCTGATTCCGTCTGGGTGATCTGAATGTCAAGCCCCTCCGCATCTATCTCCATATATTTAGAAATTACCATGATAATGTCATTCTTGATCATTTCCATCAACTCTGGTGTACAGTTCGCGCGGTCAGATACCAACAATAGCTTTAAACGGTCTTTTGCAACATCACTGGATGTTTTTTTTCTGAACAAATCGAATACACTCATCTGTTATCCTCCGCTAGTCTTTTTTTAAGATGCCCATAAGCTTGGACCACAGACTGCTCTTGCCGCTCAAATCTAACATCGGAACGTCCTCGCCCAACATTCTCTTACAGATATTCATATAAGCTTGTCCGGCAAGTGTGTCTGTGCCGACTAACGGTTCTCCCTGATTGGTAGAGATAACAATATTTTCATCATCCGGCACGGCACCGATAAGATTAATTGCCAGAATATCCACCACATCATCGATGGACATCATATCACCGCGCTTTACCATATCCATGCGGACACGGTTTACAATCAGATCGGTGCGCTTCATCTCATTTGCTTCCAGAAGCCCGATTATGCGATCCGCGTCACGGATTGCCGATACTTCTGGAGTTGTCACAACAAGAGCACGGTCTGCTCCTGCCACTGCATTCTTAAAGCCCTGCTCGATTCCAGCAGGAGAATCCAGAAGTATGTACTCATATTCCTCACGAAGCTCATCTGTAAGCTTTCTCATCTGCTCCGGCGTCACAGCGGTCTTGTCCCGCGTCTGGGCGGAAGGAAGCAGGTACAAGTTCGGATAGCGCTTATCCTTGATAAGCGCCTGCTTAATTCTGCAGTTTCCCTCTACGACATCAACCAAATTATATACAATCCGGTTTTCAAGCCCCATCACCACATCCAAGTTGCGAAGCCCGATGTCTGTGTCAATCAATACAACCTTCTTGTCCAATTTTGCTAATCCGGTACCTACGTTAGCTGTGGTGGTGGTTTTCCCGACGCCGCCTTTGCCAGAAGTAACTACGATTACTTCACTCATCCTTATTAATCCTCCCATATATCATTCTTGAGCTTTTTGACCTTTCTGTAAGGTAGTATATCGTGGTTTTTGCCGTTTTGCAACCGTTATCTGTGAATTATCCCAGATATTTGATCGCCTCGCGATTCAACGGTTCCATGTAGATATACCCCTCGTCAACATACGCGATTTTCGCCTCTTTTTCGACTTTTTTCGCTTTTGCTTTTGTCTGTTCATCGCCGCTTCTTGCCACGACATCGCCGATACGGATCTGCATCGGATTCATCTCAAGTGCCGCCACAAAGGAGGTCTCGGCTCCCGCTGCCCCTGCATACACAGTTCCCTTCAATGCACCAAGAACGATGACATTCCCCTTTGAGATGATCTTGGCGCCGGGATTAACATCTCCCAGCACCACAATACTGCTCTCTGCCTCCAGCACCTGTCCAGAGCGCAGGGTACCCTTATAGAATTGTCCGCTTTGAGCGGACAATTCGCGCAGACGTGCGTTAAGGCTTTTTTTAAACATCTCCTCCTTTTCCTGATCTGTGTCAAGCACACAGATTATCCTAAAATCAGAATTTTCTGCGATCACATCCAAGATCTCTCGTTCTTCCTTCTCCGAAAGCTTTCTTCCCTCAAAGGAAGCAGCCATCTGGGCATCTCCAAAAAACTTGGTGGATTCCCTGAATTTAGCCGCCACAGCTTCCTTAAGCTCCTCAAACGGAAGATCCTTGTCGAGAATAACGGTAATTCCGTATTTATTTCCTTTGATAATAACAGAATTTTTCATTTTTCGTCTCCTGCATGCCACATACATTTAATCAACCACAATGGTATCTCCCGGCGTTACTGCATGCTCTGTATCCGCATCCTCCAGATTATAATAAAGCATATAAGCATTTCTTGCAATCTCTGCTGCATAGCTGGAGGTAAAGCCATTTGGTATCAGTACACTAACTGCTATCTCTGGGTCTTCATAGGGCGCATAGCTCACAAATACAGCATGGTTGGGGCGCATAGGATTTTCCTGTGCAGTTCCTGTTTTTCCCGCCACGGAAAAGGGAAGATCCTTAAAGATACTTCTTACAGAACCCTCGCTGACCACCCTTCTCATCCCTTCGTGCACAACCCTCCATGTTGCGTCCTGTATTTCCACAATATTCGTAATTTCAGAAGAATAATGTTCTTCTACCTTTCCCTCCGAATCAGTTCGCTTGTCCAGCAAAGTGAGTTTTCGGTTTGTACCGCCATTCGCGATCGTGGCAACATAGCGCGCAAGCTGTACATTGGTAAAATCATTGTTGCCCTGACCGATAGCGGATTGAATCGGGTATTCCGTAGAGATGTGCGGTGCCGCCTCAGAAAGCTCGATGCCGCTTGTACTATCCAGCCCAAACATGGCGGCGTATTTGCGCAGTCTTTCGTTTCCCAGATCCGGCGTATAGGTTCCAGTGGGGCTCAGGCTCAGACGATAGCCCACCTCATAAAAGAAATAGTTACAGGAATTCTTTATGGCATCCTCCACCGTTTCCCTGCCATGTGAAACAGACGACCAACAGTGAACCGGCGGCGGTACTGTGTCAAAGACTACCGCGTCATAAATCCGCTCGGAGGTAGAAATTACCCCCTCCTCAAGACCTGCAATAGCAGAGATCATCTTAAACGTTGAGCCGGGAGCCGTCTCTGTCATAGTTGCACGGTTATATAACGGCTTCGCATTTGACTCGTCGTTGGCAAGCTTGTTCCAATACTCTGCATCCATATAGCCGGAAAACTTATTATTATCATAGCTTGGATAGATCACAAGCGCCTTGACTTGTCCTGTGTTGACATCAACAATACAGACAGAGCCAGAACACGGATCAAGCGCAAGCTGTGCTGGCGTAATCTCAAGATTTCGTATCTTTTCCATAAGGAAGGTATAGGCTGTGTAGGAATTTCCTCTTAGCAGCTTATTATAATCCTCCTCATTGTACTCGATAATCTGTTGTTCGAATAAAAGCAGGCAAATCTGAGATGGGCTGATAGTATAATTTTCCACCATATAACGGTATACTTTTTTTCCAAAGCCCGTATCCGCACGAAGTCTCTTTTCTATATAATTGACAAGACTTGTGTAGATTTCCTGCATATCCGAATACTTACTTCTCGCATCTAATTTTGAAGTATCAATCCAACCATTTGCGATGGCGTAGAGAAGAAATTCCTTTAAACTAATCGAATCTTCTTCGCGCCACGCCCGGTATGTGGAATCCGTGGTATCAATCTCTCCTGTCATCAACACGCCCGCCTTCGCGAGCATGGAATAGATGTAGGACATATAAACCTGATATTCCTCCGGCAGTTTGCTGTAGATCAGCGGATTTTCTTTTGTGAGAAGCTCTTCTTTGATCCGCTCAATAATCTCATCTTCACGGTCACAGTAGAGCTGGTACACCTCCTTCTCAATATCGGTGGCATCTTCCTGCGAGAAATGAGAAATATCAATAATGCCATTATTTAACAAAGCATAATAGGCATCCTTTACAGAGATATAGCGCTGTGATGCCGACATTTCTTTTTTGATGGTGACATCCCTGTTTACAATCTTCTTTAGAAGAATTCCTGCCAGATAGCTCTCAAACATATCATACATCTTCTTTTGCAGATCGCTGTCAATTGTAAGGTAATAATCCTTTCCTGCTACCGGCTCTGTCTGTTCAGTAATGTCTAGTATGGTTCCCTGACTATCCACATAAGCGCGTATGCTTCCCTTAGTTCCTTGAAGTCCAACCTCCAGATATGCCTCCAGCCCATCCTTTCCAACCATATCCTCGCTGGTGTAGGACGGATTTTCCTTGGTAAGCTTTTCCAGATCTTCCTGCGAGGCCTTTCCCGTATAGCCCAAGATATGTGCTAGATAGAGAGAATCGTTATATTTTCTTTTTGTCTCCTCCTCAATCGTAACACCGGGAATCTCTGCTTGACATTCTCGAATTGCCGCGACGGTCGATGCATTGACGTCAGACGCCATCGTGACACTGATATAGCGCCGGTAAGATGTGCCCGACAAAGCATACCGGATGCCAAGGATCTTTAGCGCATCTTCGGTGCGGTAGACTGGCTGTACCTTTGCATTATCCTCTGTCTCCTCTTTTGTCGAAAGCAGCTCAGAAAGCTCACTTCGGATATTATAGCGCCTCTCTCCGCACAGATATAAAAAAACTTCTTCCGCAGTCTTTGTAGATCGTGTTTCCTTGTCCGTATCCAGATCCGAAATATTTGACAACCCATATACATCAGCAAGAAAGCGCAGACGGCTTACATCGGAAGTAAAGGTATATTCAAAATCCCCATTTTCATCCAGAGCAATCGGAAAATCCCCCACAATCATATCTCCATTTTTCTCTATCAGCTCAATGGCGCGGTAGATGGTCTGGTTTAATTCCCGGTTGTTCTGTTTTCCGTCATCTGCGATCATCACAGAGTGTACCAGCTCATTATAGGCCAGAGGCTTTCCATTGCAGTCAAAAATATTGCCTCTGGTACTTGCGATATCGATGGTTCGCTCTGTCTGGTAAAGATAATCATTTAAATAGGTCTCGCCCATAACAATCTGAAGATGAAAGATGCGCACCACCAAGACAGCCGACATCAGGAAAAATACTGCGCCCAACAGAAACAGGCGTGAGCTGATAATATGAAAAAATGTTTTGATTGCCTGTTTAACCAAATTTTCCAGCACTCCTTTTTTCTATTTTCTCCAAAACACGGTTCATCCAGAGCAGAGGCCTGTAGATTATAATTGCCACAACCATGGTATAGATTGTCTCGGCAACCACCACATGCTGAAAATAATAGGCAATATCCAACCTGCCCCTCAGCAAAAAGCGAATAACATAGATGCTGAAGCCATACAGCAGATTGCTCATAAAAATCAACAGCAAAGGCAGCGTAATGTCCTCATCATAAAACAGTTTGTAAAACACACCGTTTAGATAGCCAATATACATATAGATCATTGCATAAAATCCTATGCTGTCTCCATAATAAATGTCTAAAAGCAAGCCTCCGAAGAACCCCGTCCATATCCCTGTTTTTTTCCCCCTCATAAAGCCAAAGGTAAACACTAATATCAGAATCAGGTTTGGCTTTGTAGAAGCCAGCGAAAGTCCCTGAAATAGTGTTACCTGTAGCAGAAAGCCTGCAATCAGGCACAAGCCGATACATAATTTCCGCAGCATATCATTCCCCAATTCGTATATTGATAGGAACTAATGATTTTTTAGCTCCGTGATTACCAGCACATAAGTTAAATGCTCAAAATCCACCACCGGCGTAACATAGCCGGATTTTGTCAGATTATTGGCGTCGATGGAAATATCACTGACATAACCAATTAAGATTCCGGGAAGGTATTTTGTGCTGATATGGGAGGTGACAACTGTGTAGCCGTTTTCCACCTCAGCATCCTTAAGAATGTCCTCCACTCGTATCTTTCCTTCATTTAACAAAGACAGATCGCCCTTTACATTGCAGATATCGGAAGTGATCGAAAATTCTGCGCTGACATTGCTGCTGTCATCTATAATAGAGCGGACAATGGCGCTGTGTTCTGACACGGAAGTGACGATTCCCACTAAACCTGTGCCGCTGAGAACATTCATGTCAACCTCAATGCCGTCCGCGCTTCCCTTATCGATCTGAAAGATCTGGAACCAGTTGCCGGGGTCTTTGCCGATTACCTTTGCCATAATCTTTGGATATTCATATGTTTCATCCAGATGATAGATCTGCCTGAGCTGCTCTAGCTCTGTTCGCTCAAGGGCAATCCGGCTGTTTTCCTGCATTAGAGCATTGTTCTGTTCGCGCAGCGCTGCATTTTCCTCCATTACCTCACGCAGCAATTTTAGATTGTCCGCCTTGTCTGAGAACCATTGCCCGATATGGTTTAGCCCCTGCTGGGATGGTATCAAGATATGGCTTGTGAGATCTTTGAGAAATGGGGCAGCGGACAGCTCTGTAAAGCTTAAGCCGCACAGAAAAATACACAGGATGGAAAGTATCAGCAATACATATTTTACCGGCATGGAAAATTTATTTTTTCTTTTCATTGTCCTGTTCCCATCTATGAATTGATCACCTTTTCCCTTGGAATATAGGCAAGCTCAGCGTAATCCGGCTCTGTCACAATTTTTGCTATGCCGCGCACCACACATTCATCTGGCTTATCTGGTATATTGATGGACAAATCCGTCTCCTGATGAACCAGCTTGTCGAAATTTTTGAGCATTGCACAGCCCCCGGTAAGGAAAATGCCCGTATCAATAATATCGGCGGCAAGCTCCGGCGGCGTGTGTTCTAAGATCATCTTAATATCTGCGATTATATTGGTCAGCACATCATGCGTCGCCTGATATACTGTGTCAGCAGAGATTTCCCGAATTACCGGGAGTCCTGTCACCAGATCCCTGCCGTACACTTTCATCACCTCATCCGTCGATTCTGTTGCATTGCCAAGATATTTCTTTAGCTGCTCCGCCGTCTTCATGCCGATAATGAGATTGTATTGCTTGCGCACAAGACTGCACACATTTTCATCCAGACGGTTTCCGCCAAGCTGCACCAGACGGCTGATTACAATTCCTCCCAGCGACAATACGGAGATCTCGGTGGTATCTGCTCCAAAATTAACGATCATATTTCCTTTTGGGCTGTTCACTCCGATTCCAACCCCCACCCCGTCCGCTACTGGCTTTTCCACGACGGTGATCCTTCTAGCACGAACTTTGGATGCCTCCGCCAGCTCATAAAATGCTCTTTTTTCTACCTCTGTGATATCGGTAGGAACCGCAAAGCAAAAATCGGAATTTTTATAAGACCCCTTTGGTGTACAGGATCTCTTCACCATTCCTTCAAACAATGCCTGCATATTTTTTATATCTGCAATTACGCCGAATTTTACCGGATAACTCACGCTGATGGAATCCGGCGCTTTTTCAAACATGTCATACGCTTCATCTCCAATGGCTAGAACTGTACTTTTATTCTGTATTGCAATCACATTTTTTTCGTTTAAAACCGTTTCTTGATTTTTATTGTATATTCTGATATTTCCGGTACCAATATCAATGCCAAACACATTCTGTGCCATTTTAAAAAACTCCTTTCGGGTTATAAAATCCCCCGTTTTTTCATACTATTATAATTATTATCCCCAATTATAATGTGGTCTAACAAATAAATTCCAATTATTTCTCCCGCTTCCTTAAGACGTCTGGTAATGAGGATGTCCTCCTTGCTTGGAGAGGGGTCCCCGCTGGGATGGTTGTGGATCAGACACACCCCTACCGCCTGATAACGAAGTGCCTCAAGAAAAATCTCGCGCGGAGAAACCAAGGAATGATTGACTGTACCTGTGGAGATCACCATCTCATGCAGCAGGCGATTTTTGCTGTTAAGCATCATAATCACCGCTTTTTCTCTCGCCTCATGACGCATCTGCTCCATATAATATGCCGCAATGTCCTCAGGGCTTGAAAATATGGGCTGACTGCCAAAGCCCGCCCTCGCAATACGCTTGGACAGCTCGCCAATGCACAATAATTGCACCGCTTTTACCATGCCAATGCCCTTAATCTTGCACAGCTCCGGCACAGAAGCGCGAAGAAGTCCAAGTATTCCCTCTGGATACTGAAATCTGGAAAGAATGGTTTGCGCTAAGGACACAGCGCTCTCCTCTTTTGATCCAGAGCGGATAATCACGGCGAGAAGCTCTGCGTCGCTTAAAAGCTGCGGGCCATATTGAAGGCACTTTTCATAAGGGCGCTCAGACTCTGGGAGCTGTTTCATCGTTTTATTTATCATGATTCCTCCTGTCTGTCTCTCCAGATACATAACAGAAGTTGCGTTTCTTTTCTATTTTATCACAGTACAAAACGCTTGTATACCTCAAAATTACAACTTTTTCCAACATAATAATCAAAAAATCGCACGATCCACTAATCCTTCATTTATCATTTGTTGTAAGGATCTTAAGATTCCTGTCTTGGCGTGGTACCATGTAAGCCCTCCCTGAAAGTACACTGCATAAGGCGGCTTCATCGGTCCGTCGGCGCTTAATTCTATGGAGGACCCCTGCACAAAGGCGCCTGCTGCCATAATGACCTTGGCATCGTACCCCGGCATATCCCATGGTTCTGGCTCCACAAAGCTGTCCACAGGCGCCGCGGCCTGTATTCCCTTGCAGAAGGCGATCACCAGTTCTGGTTTGCCAAATTCTACTGCCTGTATAATGTCGTGCCGGCTTTCTGTGCTGTTTGGAATTACAGAAAAACCAAGTTTCTCATAGATATTTGCTGCAAATATCGCTCCTTTCAGCGCGCCTGCCGTAACCGTCGGCGCAAGGAATAGTCCTTGATAGAAAGACTGCATAATGCCAAGGGTTGCCCCCACTTCCTTTCCAAGTCCGGGAGCGCTTAGCCGACTGGCAGCTCGCTCGATACAAGCAGCGCTTCCCGCAATATAGCCGCCCACCGGAGCAAGCCCGCCGCCGGGATTCTTAATGAGAGAACCCACCACCATATCGGCACCGACATCCGACGGCTCTATACATTCTACAAATTCCCCGTAACAGTTATCAACCATACAGATAATACGAGGATTTATAGATTTTACATAAGCGATAGCACGCCCGATCTTCTCCACCGAAAGAGTAGGCCGCGTCTGATACCCCTTAGAGCGCTGGATCGCGACCATTTTGGTTTTCGCATGGATCGCTTTTGCGATACCTTCTAAATCAAATTCCCCGTCTGGCAATAGATCCACCTGCGCGTAGCTTACACCATATTCTTTGAGAGAGCATAACGAGGGGCGGATGCCAATCACCTCCTCCAAGGTATCATAGGGTTTTCCTGAGATGGACAAAAGCTCATCCCCCGGCAGCAGATTGGAGGACAGCGCGATTGCCAATGCATGTGTCCCACAAGTAATCTGAGGGCGCACCAGCGCTGCCTGCGTTTGAAAAATGTCGGCATACACCTGCTCTAAGGTATCTCTTCCTTGATCGTTGTAGCCATAACCAGAGCTTGCAGCAAAATGAATATCACTCACTTTATTTTTTTGCAGAGCGGAAAGCACCTTTAATTGATTGTATTCCGCAACTTTGTCGATAACGGCAAAGCGTTCCTCCAAAGAAGCACAGACGGCCTCTCCATATTCATATACCTGTCTGGATATACCCACGGCTTGATATGCTTGATATAAATCCGTATGATTCTGATAATCCTTTGTCATATCATTCTAATCCTCATTTCTGCGCTGCTTTTTTCGCATAAAGCAATTTTGTGGCAAGCAGCGCGCAGGCACAAATTGCCGAGTGAAACAGATCTGTTTCACTCGATTTTCTATATTAAAATTTGTTTTTCTTGAAGCCGTTTCAAAAGAGCCTGTGTTAGCTTCCGGGCATCAGGATACTCTTCAATCCGAATCCATTCTGTATCCGGCTCTATTAGACA